>DATLBM010000525.1:0-12543 GCA_035526885.1 Thermoanaerobaculia bacterium
GAAGACCTGACGCGCTGGCTCCGCGGCATCTCACCGCCGTAGCCACGCCACGAACTTTTCGATCAACGTCTCCTCCCGCCGCGGAAACGCGCGCACGACCACCGGCTCGGTTACGTGCTCGACGACCGCCACGAAGCGATAGCCGCGCCGGGGGATGGTCTGCACGAACTGCGGCGCCGCCGCGTGATCGTTCAGCACGTGACGGATGACGCGGATGGCGGCGTTGATGCCTTGTTCGAAATCGACGAAGGTGCCGTCGCTCCAGATGGCGCGGCGGATCTGGTCGCGCGTCACCAGCTCCTGCGGGCGCAGCGCGAGCAGGACCAGGAGGCGCAGCGGCTGCGGCGCGATGCGCACCCGCACTCCCGCCTTGCGCAGCTCCTCGCGCTCCAGATCGAGCTCGAAGCGGCCGAAGCGAAGGACGATACCCATACAGACAGATGTACATCGTTCCCGCCGTAACTTCGTGGACGAAGCGTGACGCATCGAAGGAGTCGCGGTGAACGCGATGAATGTCCGCTTCATTCACCCGCGCAACGCACTGCGCACGCGCGCGTTGCACGCTCATTCAGGTTTCAGATCGCGTTCATGGAAAGGCGCCGCGATGCGACCGACATTCGCCGCATCGGAGGGCAACACATGAAAACGACACGCATCCTTCTCCTTTCTCTTTTCGTCTTCGCCGCCGCGAGCGTCTTCGCGCAACCCGACATCGCCGTATCGCGCGCGTGGGACAGCGTGGCCGTCCCCAACGGCGGCGCGTTCGCGTTTCCGCCCACGGGCACGAACATCCCGGACTCGCGCCAGTTCCGCATCAGCAACACCGGGCCGGGCCTGCTGGAGATCTCGAACGCGTCGACGATCGTCAGCGGCGCGTGCTTCCATCTCATCGAGACTCCCGCGTCCAGCGTGATCTCGGGACAGAGCACGACGTTCCGCGTGCGCGTGCTGTGCGCGACGCCGGGCTTCTACAACGGCACGATCTCGATCAGCTCGAACGATCCGGACGAGAACCCGTACGTGATCTCGCTGTCGGCCGAGGTGCGCGGACCGGACATTGCGGTGTACCGGTCGGGGATCTTCCAGGCGGACGGCAGTTCGTACACCTTCCCGGACGGCCACTTCTCCCCGCAATCCACGGTCTTCGAGATCAAGAACACCTCCCTCGGCGATCTGAACATCTCCAGCATCAGCGTGACCGGACAGGGATTCACGTTGATCGAGGCGCCGGCGTCCGTGGTGCCCGGCGGAACGTCGACCTTCTTCCGCGTCCGGTTCTACACGCTCCAGGTCGGGACTTTCTACGGCGCGATCACGATCAACAGCAATGACCCGGACGAGAGCCCGTACGACATCGCCCTGGTCGGGCGTCAGGCGTTGGACTGACACGAAGTGAAGCGGCGGGCGTCAGCCCGCCGCTTCCTCATTCTTCGCGAACCCCAGATGCGCCGAGCCCCAATCGACGCGGCGCGTCGCGTACATCACCAGCGCCAGGATCAGGAACAGTCCGATCGATCCCATGAGCAGCGCCCAGTCCTCGAGCTGCAGCAGCACGTACAGATATCCGTACAGCAGCGTGAGCACGGCCGCGAGTCCGGCCACGCGCAGGCGGCTGTGCAGCAGCGCCGCACCGTACGCGGTGATGAGTGCGATCGTGGCCACGGATGCGATCGCGTATGCGACGCCGAACGCCGCATGCTCGGAAATGCTGAGCAGCAGCAGGTAGAACAAACACAGCGCGCCGCCGACGAGGAAGTACTGCACCGGGTGCAGCGTCACGGGGCTGAGCAGCTCGTACAGGAAGAACGTCACGAAGGTCAGCACGATGAACAGCACGCCGTACTTCAGCGAGCGCTCGCTCTGCTGATAGTGATCGACGGGCAGATACAGTCCGACGCTGAACGCGGTCGGCAACATCGCGGCCATGAGGTTCGGCGCTTCGTCGCCCGTCTCGCGCCATTGCTGCGGATAGCTCCGCGCCAGCGACGAGAGACTCCAGCGCGCCGTGAAGCCCTGCGGAGTGACGCGTCGCGACTCCGGCAGGAACGCACCGCCGAAGCTCGGATCGGGCCAGTTCGACGACAGCTCCACGACGGTCTCACGTCCCAGCGGATAGAACGCGATCTGCTCGCTGCCGTTGAGCGCGAGGTCCATGGCGAACGGATACCGCGGCGACAGAACTTCATGAAACGGATGCGCCGCCGTGAGGCCGGTGACCCATAGCAGCGGGTTTCCGCTGCCTCCCGAGAACTCGAGCGGCCGCCCATCGAACTGCATGACCGGATTGCCGCGCAGGCCGCGCAGATCGGACAGACCGATGGTGAGAATGGCTTGTCCCCACAGGACGTCCTTCTCGTCGATCGTCCAGGCCGCGAAGTCGGGCCTCGCGAACTCGCCCTCCACGCGCAGCTGCGCTCGATAGAGCACCGTCTCGTAGATGCCGCGGCGCCGGCGCTCGGGCACGAGCCGGCCGCGCACGACCAGCCGCTCCGGCAGAAACGTGGCCCGTTGCACGCGCCCCAAGAGATCGCGGTACGGCACGATGAGCACGGGTCCGCCGACGATCTGGCTCTGTCCCCACGACGACGCGACTTCGCCCGTCGCGCTTCGCGCGCGCTGCGCGCGCTCCATCACCGTGGAGCGGATCATCATCAGTGCCACGACGAGCACGAGCACGATCCCGCCCAGGATGATCAGCTCGAGGAGAACGGGATAGCGGAGGCGGCGCGGCGGTGCGTTGTGCAGTTCTTCGCTGTTCATGCTGCGCAATGTGCGTCGCGCGCGTTTCGCGGCCGCGGAGGAACCGCGGCGCGGCGGAGGAAAGATGTGGCGATTTCATGGCAGCGCCTCCGCGCCCCTCGCGAATGCGTTAGATTCGACTCATGACCGGAGCGCTCGTCGCATTCGTCGATGACGAGGAGAGCCTGCGCACGACGGTGAGTCTGGCGCTGCTGCGCGACGGCTTCCGCGTGGAGACGTTCGCGGACGGCCTCTCGGCGCTGACGAAGTTCGAGCGCGCGCTGCCGGATCTCGCGATCCTCGACGTCGTGATGCCGCGCCTGGACGGCCTGGAGCTGTGCCGCCGCCTGCGCGCGAAGAGCGAGCATCTGCCCATCCTCATCCTCTCTTCGAAAGACGAAGAGCTGGACCGCGTCCTCGGGCTCGAGCTCGGCGCGGACGACTATCTCTGCAAACCGTTCGCGTTGCGCGAGCTGATCGCGCGCGTGAAGGCGCTGCTGCGCCGCGCGCGGCTGCGGCAGGAGCCGCCCGGCGCGGAGGAACAGGTCGTCGAGTCGGGCGCACTGCGTCTCGATCTGCGGCGCTTCGAAGCTCGATGGGATGCGCACACGCTGCCCCTCACGCTGACGGAGTTCAATCTGCTCGAAGCGCTGGCGCGGCGGCCCGGCGTGGTGAAGTCGCGCGCGCAACTGCTGGCCGAGGCGTATCCGAACGACGTGCATGTCGAGGAGCGCACCATCGACACGCACATCAAGCGCCTGCGCCGCAAGCTCGCCGACGCGGGCGGCGATCCCATCGACACGGTTCACGGCATCGGCTACCGCTTCCAGGTGCCGCGGTGAACCTGCGCATCCCGCGCATCGGATTGCGGCTGCTGCTCTTCAACGTGCTGCTGGTGTTTCTTCCCGTGGCGGGCGTGCTGTCGCTGCGCACGCTGGAGCGGCAGCTGCTCGATCTGCAGGAGCGCTCGATGGTGCAGCAGGGGCGACTGGCCGCCGCGGCGTTGTCGGGCCGCGCGCTGACGGCGGAGGAAGCGCGCGGACTGGTGTCGCGGCTGGCGGGGCAGTCGGAGTCGCGCATCCGCATCGTCGATCGCGACCAGAAGATGCTCGCCGATTCCGCGCAGTGGAGCGGGGGGCTGCAGCCCGCCGAAGCGTCGGAGTACTTTCCGGCGCGCGCCGCGGAAGCGCGTCACTCCATCCTCTATCGATTCGGCGCCGCGGTGTGGCAATCGATCAAACCGATTCTGCAACGCTCGAACACGAGCACGCGCTCGGACGACGACCCCACGCCGCGCACGGTCGTGCGCCGCGCGCTCGACGGCCGCTACGGCGCGGCGCTGCAGGAGAGCGCGGGCCAGCGCTCGCTCACGCTGTACAGCGTGCTGCCGATCCGCGACGGCGATCGCGGCCCGGTCGTGGGCGCGGTGATCGTGTCGCAGTCGACGTCGCGCATTCTCTCGGCGTTGTGGCGCGTGCGCCTGCACGTCTTTCGCGTGTTCGTGATCTCGGTGATCGTGGCGGCGATTCTCAGTCTCGTCTTCGCCGCGACGATCGCGCGTCCGCTGGTGCGTCTGCGCGACGAGGCCGACGACCTGCTCGACCATCGCGGACGTTTGAAGGGCACGTTCCGCGGCTCGCATCGGCGCGACGAGATCGGCGATCTCACGCGCGCTCTGGAGAAGCTCACGGCGCGGCTGGAGCGTCATCTGGCGCTGGTGGAATCGCTGCCGGCCGACGTGTCGCACGAGTTCAAGAACCCGCTGGCGTCGATCCGCAGCGCGGCGGAGCTGCTGCCGTTCTCCCGCGACGAAAACGAAAAGCAGCAGCTCGCCGCCACGATCGAAAAGGAAGTGGCGCGCCTCAGCCGCTTGCTCAACGGCGTGCGCGAGGTCTCGAAGATCGACGCGGCGCTGGACACGGAGGCGGCGGGACGGGTGGACGTGCGCGAGGTGGTGCGCGAGATCGCGCGCGACGCGGACGTGCCGCCGCAGCCGGTGATCGTCCGCGCCTCGGAGGAGCGGCTGGCGCAGGCGGTGCGCAACATCGTCGAGAACGCGGCCAGCTTCGGGGCGCGCGTCTTCGTCAGCGTGCGCGCGAACGGAGAAGGCGCGGTGATCCGCGTCGACGACGAAGGGCCGGGCATTCCGCCCGAGCACCTGGACCGCATCTTCGACCGCTTCTTCACGTTCCGCCCCGAGGACCATCGGCGCGATCACGACGGCCTCGGGCTGGCCATCGCGCGCGCGGTCGTGAACGGCTACGGCGGCACGATCACGGCGTCCAATCGCGAGGAAGGCGGCGCGCGTTTCGAGATCCGCCTGCCGCGGGTGATGTAAAACAGGCTTCAGCGTGTCCTGCATCGTCGCTGGCGCGCAAAGAGCAGGGAAGGGAGCGAATGAGCGTACCGGTGGTGGATCGACTGGAGCCCGGAACGGAAGGGCACGTGCTCAGCGAGCGCGTTCTCGTACGCGCCCCGACCGGTGAAGATACCGCGTTGATTGCGGACGTGCTTCGGGAGGCAGGCCGCGAGGTGGTGCCGCTCGACGATCTATCGGCGCTTGCCCGCGAGTGGGAGAGCGGCGCCGGAACGCTCGTGATCGCGAGCGAGACGCTCAACGCGCCGGACTGCTGCACGTCGCTGCGCGAGCTCCTCGACGCGCAGGAGCCGTGGTCCGAGATCCCGGTCGTGCTCCTCGGCGGAGGCGGCGAAGACGAGGAGCCTCTCGTGGCCGAACTGCTTGGCGATCGGGCACAGTTGCTCGTCCTCGAGCGGCCGCTGGGGATCGCCACATTCGTGAGCGCCATCGAGTCCGCGTTGCGCAGCCGAAGGCGCCAGTACGAGGTCAAGCGGCTCCTCGATCAGCTGGCGGCTTCCGCCGTCTCGATCGCGCGCGCGCACGAGCAGGCGGATCGCGCCAAGGACGAGTTTCTGGCCACGCTGGCGCACGAGCTGCGATCGCCCATGACCGCGATCCGCGGCTGGATCCAGATGCTGCAGCTCGGTGAGCTGAGCGCGACCGAGGCGACGGAGGCGCTGTCGATGATCGACGCCAGCACGAGAGTGCAGGCGCACATCGTGGAAGACCTCATGGATGTCTCCCGCATCCTTGCCGGAAAAATCATGATCGACCCGGCCCTGATCCCGCTCGCGCCGGTGGTGACGAACGTCGCGGCCACCTTTCGCCCGGCCGCGGCTCTGAACGGCATTCATCTCGTGGCCTCGATCACCGAGGAGCCGATCTTCGTATTCGCCGATGACGCACGGCTTCAGCAGGTCGGCTGGAACCTCCTGTCGAACGCGATCAAGTTCACGCCGCGCGGCGGCTCGGTCCACGTCAGCCTCACGCGTGAGCCGCCGAACGCCGTGTTCCGCATCCGCGACACCGGGGAGGGCATCTCGCCCGAACTGCTGCCGCACGTGTTCGACCGCTATCGTCAGGAGGAAGGCAAGGGCGGGAAAGCGCACCAGGGCCTGGGCCTCGGGTTGGCGATCGTGAGGTATCTCGTCGAGAGACACGGCGGGTCCGTTTGCGCGCTGAGCGAAGGCCGCGGAAAAGGAGCGGAGTTCGTCGTCACGCTTCCGCTGCGCGAAGCGTGACGCAGCTCGTCAGAACTGCGATTCCTGATCCGAAGGCGGAGCCTCCGCCGCCTGCATGCCGGAGAGGATGCCGCGGAACTCCCGCAGCACCGGTCCCACGCTCACGCCGCTCGACGTGAGCCGGTACTCGCGAACGGTCTGCTCGTGCGCGCTCGTGCGCTTCTTGAGCATCGAGATGGCCCGGCCGAACGCGCCACGCGACTCGTAATAGCGCAGCAGGATGACCGCGTCCGCGAGATAGCTCACGTCGACCGGCGAGGAGACGTGTCCCAGTGCGCCGTGTTGCGAGACGATCACGATCGTGGTCACGGCCGCGTCGGTGAGATAGCTGAGCAGCTCGTGCAGATGCAGCGTCAGGTAGTGCTCTTCCGGCATCGCGTTGAAGTAGCCGTTCAGACTGTCGATGATGACCATCGAGCTGCCGCACGTCTCCACCGCGGTGCGCACCGCGTACGCGAATTCGCCGACCGACATCTCCGCCGGATCGATCTGCTGAATCGAAAGGTGGCCCGCCTCGATCACGGGAGCGAGGTCGAAGCCGAGGGAGGCGGCGCGCTTCAGGAAGACGGTCCTGTGCTCTTCGAAGATGAAGAACGACACCCGATCGCCGCCGGCCGCGGCGGAGACGGCGAACTGCATGGCCAGCGACGACTTGCCGACGCCCGCCGGTCCCATGATCATCGTCGCCGAGCCGCGTTCCAGTCCGCCGCCGACCAGCGAGTCGATTTCGGTGACGCCGCTCGGGATGATGCCTTCTTCGCGGCTCACGAGATGCTGGCTGGCGGTCAGGCGCGGGAAGACGACGATGCCGCCTTTCGCGATCGCGAAATCGTGGGTGCCGCCGCGAAAGGCGACGCCGCGCATCTTGACGACTTCGAGACTGCGCCTGGTGTTGCCGTACATCGGCGCGGAGACGGTCAGGCGGACCACGCCCTCCGCCAGGCCCTGCACCTCCGCCTCGCGTGAGGAGGCAGTGCGGTCGTCGAGCACGAGCGCGGTGATCTGCCGGTCACGGAAAAACTCCTTCAGCGTCAGGAGTTGCTTCCGGTAACGCAACGCGCTCTCCGCCAACAGCCGGATCTCGCCGAGTGAATCGATCACGACGCGGTCGGGCTGCCATTCTTCGATCGCGTTGAGGATGGACTGGACGGTCTTCACGAGCTCGATCTCCGAGGGGCGGAAGACCGTCGTCTCGGCCGACGCGGCAGTGCGGAATTGCTCGTAAATGTCGATGCCCGCGATGTCCCAGCCGTGCGACCGCGCGACGCGCTGCAGATCGCGCTCGGACGCGGAGAGCGTCACGTACAACGCTTTTTCGCGGCGACGGACGCCTTCGAGGAGGAACTGAAATGCGAGCGTCGTCTTCCCCGCGCCCGGATCTCCCTGAATGATGTACATCTGGTGCGACGGCAGTCCGCCCCGGAGAATTTCGTCGAGGCCGGCGATGCCCGTGGGCGCGAGTTCATCAAGCATGCTTGCAAGTCTATGCGAGCGGCGCTCCCGCTTTCATCCCGGGGAGCGCGGAGGCATCACGCCGCCGCACTCCGAAGGTTGATCGCTAGTTGTTGAGACCACCGCTCGCGGTGCCGAACTTCAGCACCAGGTCGCGGTGATACTCCTCGCAGCCGCCCCACTCCCAGCAGACGTTGTGGCCGTCGTGATACTCGCTCGCGGCGAGATTGACGAACGGCTCCGCCCACAGCGTGCGCGTTCCGTCGGTGACGCTCACGCGCATGGCCACGCTGTTGCCGAGGCGCTGGCCGTCGCCGTTCTGCTCGCGCCAGGCGCCTTCGTACGTGTAGACGTCGGGATTGCCGTTCGCGTCGTAGTAGACGGACCAATAACGCGAGTAGTACGTCACGTCGGCGTTGTTCACGGCCGCGCTGAACTGCGTGTACCCGGTGCCCCAGGGGAAGTTGAACGTGCAGATCTGCAGGCGGATGGCGCCGTTGAAGTTGCTGGCGCAGCTCTCCCGCTCGTCGCCCGACCAGCGCCCGAGGGGGACGTTGTGGAGGTCGACCAGGGTCGCGCCGTCGGTCGTGGCCTTGAAGTTCATCGTCATCGGCACGCTCGCGAGAACCTCCCGCTGCGTCGCGCTCACACTCGCGCTGGCTCGCCATCCGGAGTTGCTGGAGACCTGCTCCGAATTCGCCGAGTAGTAACGCGTGTAGTAGGTGTAGGTCTCGTCGCGCGCGGTGGCGGTCCAGAAATCCGCCTCCTCGTTGTACGCGTGCACTCGGGTCATCGCGTAGACCTGGTTGTCGGCCGTATCCCAGTCTCCGGGACGGACGTTCTCCAGCACGACCTTGATGTCTTTCTGCCCCGGGTTGGCGAAGGCCGGGCTGAGCACGCAATCGACGGTGCCGCCCGCGTCGACCCAGATGTTCGCGGCGCGATCGACTTCGACGCCGTTGACGTACCCGACGCAGTCGGTGCGCGCGCCGCTCTGGAGGTTCTGCTCGTGGATCGTGGCCACGACGTCGACCGGCATGCCGGCCATGACGTTCTGCGTCGACCGGATCGAGACGAACGTGAGGTCGGGCCGCTTCTTCACCGTCACCGCGACGTTGATGTTCTGGTTCCCGCCATTGAGGTCTTTGACGTTGGCGTGGACATTCACGATCGCGCCCGGCGCGAGTCCGCTGAGGCCCCTCGCCGAGAAAGTATTGCCGTCGTTACCGGTGAAGTCCCGCACCTGCCCGTTGTACTCGAGGTGCACGTGCTTGATGGTGGCGGTCGACGCGCTTGGCTCGTCGAACGTCCCGGTGGTCACCTCGACGTCGGTGCTCTGGTCTTTGTTGAAGAGCGCACGCACCTCGATCGATGCGGCGCCGGAACTGCCTTTCGCGTTGGGGACGCTGCTGTCCTTGTACTTCACGCTGTTCGGGATGGGATGGAAGTCGTCGGCGGAAGCGAGGGTGGACGAGAGAAGAAGGACTGCTGCGATAGCCATCGTGCGGGGCAGTGTGCGGACCATGGACGGAGCTCTCCTGAGAACGGGTCGTTGATTGAGTACTGGGTGCTGAAGCGGATGAGGCCGCGCGGCCTCGGAGGGGAGTTATTTCAATAACAATGCCGTCGAGAGGGAGCATGCGCGGCGCGGGGCTGCCGTACGCTACGTTGCCTAAATGGCAATAAATCGAAAAATGTTGACTGGTTGGCGAGCGATGTGCAAGGCCGACAATCATGTATGGTCGAATGCTCAGGCATCTCCGCGAGTCGAAGGGGCGGAGCCAGGCGGAGGTCGCGAAATCCGTGGCGATCTCGCCCGCTCAGCTGGCGAGGCTCGAGGCCGGGCAACGCGGGCTATATGTCGAGGTTTTCGTGAGCATTGCCGAAGCGCTCGGAGAGAAACCGGGCAACCTGCTTCCCAACGATGTGGGCGCGATCGGCCACGTCAAGCCGCTCGTCGACCGGCTTGCAGCCGTGCCGCCGGAGCTCCTGCCGCAGGTCACGGCCATTCTCGCGAAAGTGGTGGTGCTCGCCGAGACCATCCTGGCCGCTCCATCAGCACGCGCGTCCCAGAGGAAATCACGGACCGCAGCGCAGCGGAAAGGCCGGCGATGAGCGTCGGGCGCAGGTGTCATCCTGAGCTGCCGGAGCGTAGCGGAGGACGGTCGAAGGACCTTCCCCGTTTGGGCCGGACGAGAGAACGTCTCCTGTGGCTGTCGCGTCGCGCGAACAGCAGCGCACTCTATCGGTGCGTCGAGACCATGACCCTCGGTCAGCTGGAAGACTCGCGCCGCCCGCTTCTCTTTTCCCTGCTCCCGCGAATGCTGCGGCCTGATGGCAGCACACCGGGACTTCTGCAGCGCACGTTCGGGTACGTCGATCAAGGCCAGGACGGCGCGCCGGCCATCATCGTTTCGAGTGAGCGCTGGAGCCGCACGCTGGCAACATCGCGCAGACTCGCCGGGCGCCGGGCGAGAGGCAGGAAGCCATGAGAACGAGCGACGGTGTGGCATTCGCCGACTCGAGTGACCCGCCATGACCTCACCCGAAACGACCGTCCTGCGACAGCGTCTGGTCCGCGTGATCACACGCCGGGTCGGTTCTTCCACCGGCGGGAGTGCCGTGGCTGCGGCAGCGCGCCTCACGCACGACGACCTGACCGTCGCCTTCGCCCCGCTCATCAGCTCGGCCGGTGTCGACGCGCTGTGGGGACGGGCATTCGATCTGGCGCAGCGCGAGTATCCAGCCAACGCGTCCAGAGGCGACAACCGTACGGCGGATGAGCCGTTCGCACAGGTCACGCGCTGGCTGGAGAGCCAGGTTCCATCCGTCGCGACCGACGCCGCGGCGGCGATGTTTGCGACGTTCGCGGATCTGCTCACCGCGCTGATCGGGGAGCCACTGACGATGCGGTATCTGGAAAAGGCTTGGCCCAACGGATTTTCCGACGCGCAGCCGAAGGGAAAGAAGGCATGACCGACAAAGTTTCGATTCGACAACTCCCGACCCGCGTACCGGGGCTCGACCAGATCCTGGGCGGAGGCTTGCCGGAGTTCTCCTTCAATCTCATCGTAGGCTCGCCCGGCTCGGGGAAGACCACGCTCGCGCACCAGATCATGTTTTCGCTGGCCACGCCCCAGCGGCGAGCCGTGTACTTCACGGTCGTCGGCGAGCCTCCGCTGAAAATGCTGCGCTACCAGCAGCAGTATGACTTCTTCGATTTCGACCGGGTCGGCGAATCGATCCGCTTCGTCAGCGTCGGACAGGACATCGTCAACGGAACGCTCGACCAGTTGCTCGAGCGGATCACTTCGGAAGTCGAGACCACCAACCCCGGCCTCGTCTTCGTCGATTCGTTCCGCACGGTCGCGCAGGCGGCCGAGGGATCGCGGGACGGAGGTCTGGACCTCCAGAGCTTCGTGCAGCAACTGGCCATCCGCCTGACCGGCTGGCAGGCCACGACCTTTCTCATCGGCGAGTATCAGCCGGCCGAAGCGGAGCACGATCCGGTTTTTACCGTGGCCGATGGCCTGCTGTGGCTGCACCAGAGTCTGGACCGCAATTCCATGGTCCGGAAGATTCAGGTCAAGAAGATGCGCGGGCAGGCGCCCGTGCCCGGCCTGCACACCTTTCGAATCACGAGCGGGGGCATCGACGTGTTTCCGCGCGTCATCGTGGGTCCATCCGCCAATGCCAGGGGCGAGTCGCGCGAGCGTCTTCTGCTCGACATCGACGAGCTCGATGAGATGCTCGGCGGCGGTGTTCCTGAGGGCTACTCGGTCCTGGTGGCCGGCCCCTCGGGCTCAGGCAAAAGCGTTCTGGCTACGCAGTTCATCATGGCCGGGATTCACCACGACGAGCCCGGCGTGCTGGCGGTGTTCGAGAAACGTCCGAACGAGTATTCACAGACGCCTCCCGGCGGCAGCGCGTTCGGAAAGATGGTTCGGGACGGGAAAGTAGGAGTCATTCATTCACGCCCGCTCGATCTGTCCATCGACGAGACTCTCTATGAGATCGTCGAACAGGTACAGCGGCTGAAGGCCCGGCGGCTCGTCGTCGATTCGCTCTCCGGGTTCGAGCTGGCGCTCGCGCCGACGTTTCGCGAGGACTTTCGCGAATCGCTGTATCGCATGGTCGCCGTCCTGACCGGGATGGGCGTGACCATGATGATGACCGCGGAGTTGGAGGACAGTTACACGGACCTCCGCTTCAGCCCGCACGGCACGGCGTTTCTCACGGACGTGATCATCATGCAGCGCTACATCGAGTTGAAGGGCTGCCTGCAACGGGTGATGTCGGTGGTCAAGGTACGGGGCAGCGCGCACAGCAAGGAAATCCGCACCTACGAGATCACCAAAACCGGCATCGCGGTCGGTGAGTCGCTGTCCGATTACGACGGGCTGCTCACCGGTCATCCCGACGAAACCGCGAGAGTCGCGCGTGCGACGGCAGAACCACGCGAAGGGCGGGCGAGATCATGACCAACGTGCCGGAAGAGCAGGTAGTACTCCATTCGCGCGAAGAAGAGGAACGCGCATCCGAACAGAACGTCGAGGTTCGGGAACAAACCGCCGCCGATGTGCGGGCGGAGTTCGAAGCGCTCATGGAAGCCCTCCGCGAAGCGAACGGCCATCTCATCATCGCCAACCTTCGATCCCAGTCGCTGGCGGAGCAGATGAACCAGTTGTACGAGGAGGCGAGGAGCGCGATTCAGGCGAAGGACGATTTTTTCAGCGCGATCTCGCACGAGCT
>DATLBM010000526.1:0-2211 GCA_035526885.1 Thermoanaerobaculia bacterium
CGTCGATGATCGTCTTCGCGTACTGCGCGGACGCGCTGTTCAACGGATCGATGTCCGAGGGCGAGATGCTGAAGCGGTTCGTGACGGTGTGCGTGCTGATGCTCGCGCTCACGCTGCTGCCGAAGCTGATCAAGCGGTTCACGCGCCGCACCGCGGACGTCGACGCGCAATAGGGCGGGCTCCCGGACCATGCACTCATTCCTGTGCACTCGCTGTGCTACACTCACTGACCCGCGCTGCGTCCCGGCGCGGTTTCGTTTGCCATGATCGAGATCCAGATCCATCCCAGCGACATTCGCCGGCGCGTGAGGTACTTCTTCCTCGACCGCCGCCGCGTGGTCATTGGACTGGTCGTTCTCTCGGTCGTGCTGGCCGGCATCATCGGCTCCATGGCCGCGGCGCCCACCGTCATCCGCCGCGTCTACAAAACGAATTTCCTCAAAGAGCAGCGCGAGGAGCGCGCCATTCAGCGCGAGCGGCTGCGTGAGAACGTCGTCCAGATGTCGTCGCTGGAGCGCAGCCTCGAAGAGCAGCGCATCCGCGTCGAGAAGCTGATCACCGTGTACGGCCTCGATCGCACGCTGGGGCAGGGCGGATTCTCCACGCCCAGCCATCGTCCGGCCGACGAGCCGCTCAGCGATGCCCGCCGCCGCGAGGTCTCGCTCATGAACGCCATGCGCCGGCTGCAGGCGCAGCTCGATCTGCTCGCGCAGTACGAGGCCGCCAATCAGGAGATCGTGCGCCACACGCCGAGCATCCTGCCGCTGCCGGCCGATCAGTTCGTGCTCACCTCGCCGTTCGGCAATCGCGTGTCGCCGTTCACGCGCGCGGCCGACTTCCACAAAGGACTCGATCTCTCCGCGCCGACCGGCACGCGCGTCTACGCCGCCGCCGACGGCGTGGTCACGTTCGCCGGACGCTATCCGCTCGCGCAGAGCGTCAACTGGTGGCGTTTCGGCAACGTCGTCACCATCAAGCACGCCGACCGCTTCATCACCATCTACGGCCATTGCGACACCGTGCAGGTGCGCGCGGGCCAGACCGTGCGCCAGGGTCAGCTCATCGCCACGGTGGGCAACACCGGCTGGAGCACGAACTCCCACCTGCACTACGAGATCCGCAGCGATCTCGAACAGCCCGGCGTCTTCACGCCCATCGATCCCCGCATCTACATCCTGAATTACCAGTGGCCGAACGACGCGCTCCTGCTCATGCGCGCACGCACGAGCAAGGACTACCGCAACTTCGAGCCGTTGCCGTCCGCATTTGTCGGCTATGCCAGTGCCAATGGGAGTGGTGGGAAGAGGAGGTCGTGAGTGAGTGCAGCCGGTGAAGCCAATTTCCCGACGATGATCATCCCGCGGGGGACGGAAATCCGCGTCAATCAGCACGGACAGCTTTCCATCAAGACCCCCGGCAACCTCGTGATCCAGAACTCCGGCATCTACTCGGAGATCGAGTCCACCAA
Organism: Thermoanaerobaculia bacterium; assembly: GCA_035526885.1. Lineage (GTDB taxonomy): Bacteria > Acidobacteriota > Thermoanaerobaculia > Gp7-AA8 > Gp7-AA8 > QHVT01. Next base: position 1,469 of record DATLBM010000526.1, read on the forward strand.
CGGCTCGATCCGCATCGAGGAGAACGTCACCGTCGAGGCGGTGAGCATCCGCGCCGGGCAGGCCTGCTTCATCCAGGGCACGCTCACCGCGTGGCGCGTGCACGCCAAGCGCATCGCGCTGGAAGACCGCGCCCGCGCCTTCATCATGCTGCAGGAGTCCGAGCATCTCGAGCTCGCGAAGACCGCGCGCCTGGTCGGCAACTTCGCCAACGAGAAAGAGCTTTACCTGATGATGGGCAAGTTCAGCCCGCAGCTCAAAGAGCTCCCCGGCGCCGTGGACCTGCACGCCACCGCCGAGCGTCCGACCACGATGCGCATCCCCGCGGTGAACGTCGCCGCGGTGCCTCCCGCATCGCCGGACGAAGAGAATCTCCGCGCCGCCCAAGCCATGCTCGAGCGCGAGGTGGCGCGTCCGGAGATGTCCGGCGCCGCGGCCGATGCGCTGCGCGAAGTGATCTTCGGACTGCGCGAGCGCAACCTGCAGCGCGTGCGTTTGATCTGGCGCGAGGCGTTCGCGGAAGTGACCTCGCCGAGCGAGAATCTGCGCGCGGCGTACGATCATCTGGAAGCGGCGCTGAAGTAGCCCACGGGTCGTCCTGAGCGGAGCGCAGCGGAGTCCAAACACCGTGTCATCGTGAGCGGAGCGCAGCGGAGTCGAAGGACCTTCCCGCGTGCCTCGCCGCGAAGTGGAAGGTCCCTCGACCGTCCTCCGCTTCGCTGCGGCGGCTCGGGATGACACCTGC
>DATLBM010000527.1:0-6996 GCA_035526885.1 Thermoanaerobaculia bacterium
CGCGCGTCACGGCACTGGACACGAAAGGACGACTTGCGATCGATGCGATCCTGCAGCCGCGCGCCGAAGAGTAGCGAGCGCGGATACGCGCTCATCGCCGCTCTGGTCCTGGCGATCCTCTACTTCGCCATGGTCGAGCTGTTGCTGCTCGACTCGTCGCGCGAGCTGGCGGAGGCGCGGCGCTTTCGCGCGCGCATCGTCGCGGAGACGCTCGCGGAGAACGGCGCCGAGCTCGCGGCGCTGGACATGGTCACGACGGAAACGACGGAAACGGCCGCCGAGGACTGGCAGGGCTCGATCGTCGGACGCATGGCCAGAAATGCGGATGGCAGCTTCGACATCGAGGGGGAAGGAAAGACGTCCGGACTGGCGGAGTCGAAGGCTAAGGTGCTGGTGAGAGGAAGAATCGTGGGGAATGACGTGCGCGTGCAGTACACGGTGCACACGCATTGACGGCGCTGCGCGCCGAAGTTGCCGGGTTGTCGGTTGCCGGGTTTGGGGTGATTCAGCGCGAGATACTCGTTGGTCGCGGTGAATCACCTCGAACCGGCAACCAGCAACCGGCAACGCGTGAGGCGGCCGTTCGGCCGCCTCACGCTTCGTTACCTGGCCGTGCCGCGTCTGCGCATCAGGCCCGCGCCGATGGCCAGGACCGCGAGGCCGCCGAGCACCATGCCGGGGTTCTTCTGCGCCATACCGCGAACGCTGTTCAGACCGTTGTTCAGACCGCCGCGCACGTTCGTGCCGTTGAGCTTCGAGCCGAGCGCACCGATCTTGCTCTGATCGATTCCGAGCTTGCTGAGAATGCCGCCGAGACCGCTCGTGCTGCCGAGGCTTCCGGTCGTGTCGGTCGCCGGCGTCGAGGTCTCGGGCTGATACGGGTGGAACTGACTGGTAGGATTCGTCATGTCAACCATTCAGGTGTTCCTCCTTACGAGTTATTAGTATTGCGATAGGGATGCCAAGTAGTTCTGTAATCAACGATTTACGGATGAGGTGCAGCAGATGGCGGGAAATCCTCGCGAGCACGTGAAAGACAAGGGGTTCTGGGACGGCGGCGCGCCGGGCCAGAGCAGCGACGACCAGGGCGCCGGCCGCACGAGCGGCGTTCCGAGGACGCGCGGCGGGAAGCGTACGGGCGTGCGGACCGACATCGAGTTTCCGAAAGAGGAGCCGCGGGAGAAGTGACACCAATCCGCCGCGGCGTGTAGGCCGTAAACTACTGCGACACCCGTGAACAGCAGCGCACCGATGGCCGCAGCCGCGCTTCTTCCCGCGATCGCGCGAGGGAACGTCTCCGCATTCGAGGAGCTTTACGACCGCTACGCGTCGACGGTCTACGGACTGCTGTTGCGCATCCTCAGCAACGCCGACGACGCGCAGGAAGTCTTGCAGGAGACGTTCGTCAAGGCCTGGACGTCCGCGAAGATGTTCGACTCGGTGCGCGGCAGCGAAGTGGCGTGGCTGATCTCCATCGCGCGCAGCCGCGGCATCGACCGGCTTCGCTCGCGCAAAGTGCGGCTGGAGCGCGAGGACGAAGCGGGTCGCGAGATCTCGTTCCTCGAGCACAACACCGGTCCCGACTCCGCCGTCCAATCGGAAGAGCGCACCGCGGTGCGCGGCGCACTGGCGGAATTGCCCGAGCCGCAGCGCATCGCGCTGGAGCTCGCGTACTTTGAAGGATTGTCGCAATCGGAGATCGCGGCGCGCCTGGGCGAGCCGCTGGGCACGATCAAGACGCGCATGCAACTGGGGATGAAAAAGCTGCGCGAGCGGCTGCAGGCGTTTCAATGAGTCACGAAGAATTCGAATCGATCGCCGCTCTCGACGCGCTGGGCATCGCCAACCTGGGCGAGCTCGCGGCCATGCGCATGCACATGCTGGCGTGCTCGCCGTGCCGCGTCGCGCGCGGCGAGTTTCATCGCGCCACGTCGATGTTCGCGCTGGCGCTGGCGCCGATTCCGCCGCCGCCGTACATGCGCGCGCGCGTCACCGCCGACGCCTCGCCCGACGCGCGCGCACTGGCCAATCGCTGGTGGCTGGCCACCGCAGCGACGCTGTTCATCGGACTGTGGGGCTGGCGCGAGCTGGATGTGCGCGCGTCGCGAACGGTGATCGATCGATTGCAGGAGCAGAACGCGCGACTCTCCGCGGAGATCGCCTCCCTCGCCTCGGCCGACACTCGCACGATCGCGCTGGATGGACAGGAGATCGCGCCGCGAGCATCCGCGAAAGTCTTCCTCGAACCGGACCGCCGCCGCGCCGTGGTCTTCTTCCACGATCTTCCCGCGAATCCCGGCGACAAGAGCTATCAGCTCTGGATCATCCGCGATCCCAAACCGGTGAGCGCCGGCGTGTTCGACGTGAGCGAGTCCGGAAAAGCGTCGATCGTTCTGGAGAACCTGCCGCTGGCGACGGAGATCAAAGGGCTGGCCGTGACGCTCGAGCCGCGCGGCGGCGTAGCGCAGCCGACCAACACCCGGTTTTACGTGGCCTCGGACTTATAGACCCACGATGTTGTAGCCGCAATCCACGAACATCACCTCGCCCGTGATCGCACTCGACATCGGCGACAGCAGAAACAGTCCGGCCTGTCCGATCTCCTCGAGCTCCACGTTGCGGCGCAGCGGCGCGCGCTCGGCGTGATGCTTGAGCATCCCGGTAAAACCCTTGATGCCGCGCGCGGCCAGCGTGTTCACCGGCCCCGCGGAGAGCGCGTTCACGCGAACGTTCTTCGGTCCGAGATTCGCGGCCAGGTAGCGGACGCTCGCTTCGAGCGAGGCCTTGGCGACGCCCATCACGTTGTAGCCCTCCACCGCTTTCTGCGCGCCGTAGTACGACAGCGCGAGGATCGAGCCGCCGCCGGATTTCTCCATGAGCGGCATGGCCGCCTTCGACAGGGCGACGAGAGAGTACGCGGAGATGTCGTGCGCGAGCTTGAAGCCGTCGCGGGAGGTGTTGACGAAGTCGTTCTCCAGATCTTCCTTCGGCGCGTAGGCCACCGAGTGCAGCAGCGCATCGAGGCGGCCATACTCGACTTCCACGCGCTGGAAGACCGATGCGATCTCGGCGTCGTTGGTCACGTCGCACGGAAGAAGCAGCGATCCGGGCATGCCGTTCGAGGTCAGCGCCTCCACGCTTTCCTTCAGGCGCTCGCCCTGATACGTGAAGGCGAGGCGCATGCCTTCGCGCGCCAGCGACTGCGCGATGGCCCAGGCGATCGAGCGCTTGTTGGCCACACCGAAAACGATTCCGGTCTTCCCGTCCAGCAATGCCATAGGCGCGGATGATATCAGCGGGCGTGGCGCGCCACTTCGGCGTCCATGCGGCCGGTGAGGATCTTCCACAGCATCACGTAGTCAGCTGCCAGCGAGTAGAACGGGTGGCCGAACGTGGCGGGCTTGTTGTGCTCGACGAAGAAGTGCGCGTACCACGCGAACGCGTAGCCGATCACGGGCGCGGCCAGCAGGAACCAGAGGCTGTACACGACGGCCGTGGCGATGCAGATCAGCGCCAGAATCGATCCGACGGCGTGCAGCACGCGCGTGCGCGACTGCGAATGCGCGCGGACGTAGTAGGGCCAGAAGTCGGCGAACGTCCTGATCTTCCTGTCGTTCACGTGCGTGCGGGCGTGATTTTCGCACGGACCTCGCTCCGCTATGGCGCAGGATTTCGAAACGCTCCTCAAGGACATCTTCGGCGAGCCGCTGAGCCGCCTCTCGCAGTTCCAGTCGGACCAGCTCGGAAAGCTCACTTCGCGGCTGCAGGAGATCGCGCGCGAGGCGGTCAAGGACGACATCGGCAAGCTCCAGCAGGAGGTCACCGAGCTGCGCACGCGCCTCGGCCGCATCGAGCAGGAGCGGGCCCAGGCGGCGGCGGATTCGCTGGAAACGTCGTTCTAGAACGCGTGAACCGACGAACGGGGAGACCCTGGTCGTAGAATCGTCGCGGTGTCTCAAGCGCACATTGTCGCGGCGATTCTGGAAGCCGCTCGCGCATTGCCCGGCTATCCGCGACTGCGCGTGCTTGATCTCAGTTGCGGACGCGGAGAGATCCTCGCGGCGCTGCAGCGCGATGGCTGCACCGTTCGCGGAACGCACTACCGGGCCGACGACTACGAAGTTCGTTCAGGAAAGGAAACCTTCCTCTCGGAACTCGCGATTGATGCAGGCGTGGAACTCACGCTGCGCCTCCCATACGAAGACAGCGCATTCGACCTGGTCATTCTCAGCGAAGTCGTCGAACACCTCAGCACATACATCCCTGTCATCCACGAGGCAGGACGCGTGCTCGCACGTGGCGGGCATCTCCTGCTCTCCACACCGAACATCCACCGGCTCCACTCGCGGCTGCACTTCTTCCTGACCGGCACACACAAGCTCATTCGCGAGCGCGTGAGCTGGAATGTCAGTCCTGAGGATCTTTACGCGTATCACATCAACCCGCTCGACTTTCCACTCGCGCACACGTTGCTGCACCAGGCTGGCCTGAGAATCAACAAACTTCGCTTCACTTTCTTCAAAAGAAAGCACGCCTGGCTGTTTCTCCTGTATCCGGTCTTTTGGCTCGCGACGCGGTTCGAGATCCGCGGTCGCGATGAAGGCGAGCGCGAGCTGGCGCGATGGATGACGCATCCGGCCATGCTGGCCAGCGAACAGCTGCTGATCGTGGCGAGGCGGCATTAGTTCGCAGAAGCGTCCGGAAACGAGCGGCGCCCGCTTGCCCACCGGCCCACGGCATTCAGCCGGCCGCATCATTTATGGAATGTCGTCCGTGTCGACGTAGTTATGTCCTTACGTCGTGGGCCGCGAAGCCTGCATAACGATCGGTCCGAGCCACCACTGACGCGGAAACGTGTGCACGCGTTCCCCACAACTGAATCAGGAGACCCGATGTATAAGCATTTTTGTGCGATCGTCATGATTGCGACTGTCGTGCTGTTAGCGCCATTGTCGAGCGCCGATACTGTGCCGAACACGTATATGTACGGCGCGGATGGCGGGACGGAGTTCAACGGCGCACTTTATCTGTTCTTCACCCAGTACACCCAGTTCAACGACACCTTTACCACGTACTACAGCTATACGTACGGGAGCACGTGGTCACCGCGAGTGAGCGTCCCTATTCCTACCAATCCTGTGAGTTACGCGCGTGTTGACTCACTCACCCCCGTGACATTCAACGGCCGTCTCTACATTTTCTGGTACGGCGCCACCTCCGATGCATCGGCGATCAAGTACATGAGCATGGATGCGTTTGGGAACTGGAGCGCCGTCGCGACGATTCCAAACGCGTTCGCGGATGGCGGAGTCGGGGCGGCGGTCTTCAACGGCCGCCTCTACGCGATGTGGCGCGCCACCGGCGGCAACACTTCGCTTTTTTACAACAGCATGTCCACAGCCGGCACATGGAACTCAAATGCGCGTCTGTCCACAGGTGAAAGTGCCTACAGTCCGGCGGCGGCCGTAATTCGAATGGCTGATGGCGTGCAGTATTTGTATGCGTTCTGGATGGATCGTAATTTCGGGGCCCAGCCTATGTGGTACGCGCGAATGGCGCCTGGTGCAGGTTGGTCGACAACGACCAAGATAGCCACGGCCGACTATCCGCTCACGAGCAGAGGACCTTCAGTATCGTCATCCGGCTCGCGGATCGACCTCGTTTATAAGGGGGGGTACGACGACACTCTATACCTCAAGAAGTTCAGTGATACCGCGTCATGGCTTCCGGAGTTGGAAACCGGCTACACCGAGTCTCATGCCCCCGTATCTGTTTGGTACAACGGAGCGACGTGGATCTTCCATGACCTGGACTACCCCAATTACGAGATTTACTATTCGCTTCATTACTAGCGTTGCGGCGGCCCTTCTCGTGGACGGGAAGGGTCGCACTCTCTAAAACGCGTAGCCGAGCGCAATGAAGTACTGCCACGAGTCCTCATACCAGCGTTTTTGGAACGGGCGCGCCACGTCGATGCGGATGGGGCCCACCGGCGACAGGTAGCGTAGGCCGAAGCCCGCGCCGTACTTGATCTGGTCGAAGTCGATCGTGTGCGAGCGGTAGACGTTGCCGGCGTCGACGAACACCGCGCCGCCGAGGCTGGAGAAGATCGGGAAGCGGTACTCCGCGTTGAACAGCAGCAGGCCGCTGCCGCCCGCGGCGAGAACTGGTCCGAGTTTCAGCGTTCCGTCGTCGTTCAACTTCGCCGACTGATAGAGCGTGGCGTCGCAGTTCGGGATGACGGCGTAGCCCTCCTCGGGCGACGTGCGGCAAAGGTCGCCGAGGCGATCCAGCGCGTAGCTGCGATGCGTGGTCTCACCGCCGGCGGTGAAGCGTTCGGAGAGCGGCATGTCCGCGTCGGTCTGCCCGCCGTACGGCTGCATCAGTCCGAACCGGCCGGACAGCGCGACCACCGTGCGATCGGAGATTGGCAAGTACCACGCGCCCTGCGCGTACTCCTTGAGGAACTTCGCGTCCGCCTTGAACAGCTCGAACGCGTACTCCACTGAAGCGCTGGCGAAGAAGCCGCGATGCGGGTCGATGATGTCATCGCGACGATCCCAGAAAAAAGTTGGCGCGATTGACGAAATCTGAATGTCGAGCAGCGCCGGGTCGAAGTCGGCGACCGGAACACGATCTCGGATATCGGTGCAGAGAAGGCCTTTCACGCATTCGGAGATTTTGTATTCATAACGTAGCGCCCATCGCATCCGTTGTCGCGCGATTTTGCTCGCCTCCAACGAAAGCCCTCGTTGCCGAATTTGGGTCCCGCGGCGCGTGGAGTCGTCGCTCTGGAAGATCTGGAACTGCAGGGGCACGTCCCAGCGGCTGATGAACGGTTCGCGGTAGGTGAGAAATCCTTCCTGCTCTTCGGAGCTGGCCACGATTTCGAGGCCGAGGTAGCGGCCGGTGCCGAACAGGTTGCGGTGTGCCGCCGCCACGGTCACGCGCTCATTCAGATCGGTGCCGCGACCTGTGTCGGTACCGCGCTGCAGG
>DATLBM010000528.1:0-6532 GCA_035526885.1 Thermoanaerobaculia bacterium
GTGCGTCTCGGCTGACGTTTGGATTTCGCGAGAACGCACCGGCAACCAGCAACACGGCAACCGGCAACCGATCTCCACCGGCAACGAGCAACACGGCAACCGGCAACCGATCTCCACCGGCAACCGGCAACACGGCAACCGGCAACCGATCTCCACCGGCAACTGGTAACATCAACCCGATGAGCGACGACTTCGGCACCGTCAGCGCTCGGCGCGCACGAGAGATCGAGGTTTTGCGCAAGCATCGCGAGTCACTCGTGAAGATGCTCGCCGACGTCGACGCCCAGCTCCGCGACATCGGCGAGATCACCTCGCCCGTCATCCAGGCCCCGAAGGAAGACGCCTTCGGCTCGCGGCCCATCATCAATACCGCCGCGAACACCTGGGAAGAGCCCGAGTCCGTGACGCATGCGCAGCCCGGCGTCGGACCGCGCGTGCTGATTCTCGTGGCCGTGGCGTTGCTCGGGCTCGGAGCCATCGCGTGGCTGATCTGGCGCGCCAGCAGCGATCGTCCGAAAGCGGACGCCGTCATCGAAGAGACCACGGCGCCTGGCGAAACGACGACGACCTCGACGACCGCCGCCGCCACGGAGACCGAGCCCGGCACCATCGCGCCCGTCGAAACCGCAACGCAGCCGCCCGCGGCGGCGATGAGCATCACGCCGCGCTCGCATGACTACGGTCTGATCCGCAAAGGCACGCGCGCCACGCGGCAGTTCCAGTTCCGCAACGACTCCGACGCTCCCGTGACCATCGCCGTGTCGCGCTCGCAGTGCCGCTGTCTCTACTACGAGTACGAGTCGCTCGTCGCGCCGAAAGCCACCGAGACCATCACCGTGACCGTCGACGGCGCGAAGGCGAAGGCAGGCACGCTTCGCGAATCGCTCCGCGTCGCGCCGAAGAAGGGCGGCAGCGCTGGCACATCCTTCGACGTGATCGCAACCATCCGTTAACCGCTGAGCGGACTACAAAACCGAACAACTGTGTTGTGAAGCCGGTCGTGAAGCAACCCCTTCTTCTCGTTTTTCTGGTCGTCGTCTGCTCGTCCGCGCTCCTGGCGCAGGACGCGCCGGCTCCGCTCACGCTCGAGCGCGCCGTGAGTCTGGCCCTCGAGCGCAACGAGCGTGCAGCCATCGCTGATACGACCGTTGCCGCCGCCGAGGCGCGTCTCAGCCGCGCCCGGTCCGCGTTCTTCCCTCGCGTCGACGTGACGGGCAACTATCGCAACGACTACGCGGAGTCGACCGACCGCACGCTCTCGACCGCGGCGCTGCTCACGCAGCCGCTGTTCGACGCGCGCGTGTTTCCGCTGTATCGCCAGGCGCGGTTCGCCCGCGAAGCCGCCCAGTTCGGCGCCGGCGAATCCAAGCGCCTCCTGGGATATGACGCCGCGGCCGTCTTCCTGACGACGCTCAGCTACGAGAACGTCCTCCTCGCCGCGACGCGACGCCGCGACTTCGCGCAGACGAACCTCGCCGACGTTCGCGCGCGATTCGAGGCGGGTCTGGTCTCGTCGAACGACGTCACGCGCGCGGAGCTCGAGCTGGCGACTGCCGTTCGCGGCGTCGCGCAGGCGCAGGGCGACGTCGCGGCCTCGCGCGTCGATCTCGAGAATCTGCTGAAGGCCGACGTCGGTCCGCTGGCGCCGCCGGCGGCCTTGCTCGACGCGGCCGCGACTGCGCCGGCGACGGACGTCCCCGGCGCGCAGCAGCGCCGAGGAGACATCGCGCAGGCGCGCGCCGAAGTCGAGTCGCTGCGCGCATTCGCCGACGAGCCGCGCGCCCGTTTTCTGCCCTCGGTGAACTTCACCGCGCAGACGCGCAACATCAACGACGGCGCGATCACCAATCGCAACAACGAAGGCTTTTTCTCCTTCAACTTCAACTGGCCGGTGCTCGACGGCGGGCTGCGGCGCTCCGATCGACTGGAGCGCGAGGCCATTCTGCGCGGCGCCGAGCTGGAGCTGGAAGCGTCGCTGCGTGACGTCGAGCGCGAGATGAAGAGCGCCGCGGTGCAGCTCAGCACCGAACAGGCCGCGCTGCGCGAGGCCATCGCGGCAGTCAAAGCCGCGCGCAAGAACACGGAAGAGACGTCGATCCTGTATCGCGAGGGTCTGGCCAGCGCGCTGGAGCTCGCCGACGCCACGCAGCGTCTCTTCGAAGCCGAAGTGGCCGAGGCTACGGCCACGTATCGCATGACGCTCGCGTATCTTTCGTTACGGGAAGCGAGCGGTGTTTCGGCGGTCGGCGTCGGCGAAAGGTAAAAGGACAAAGGTGAAAGTAGAAAGCATCATGTGCAGCGCAAATCGAGCGGTGGCGGTCCTCACTTTGACCTTTTCCCTTTTGCCTTTCGCCGCAGGCTGCTCCAAGAGCGAAGCGAAACCCGACGGCGGGCCGGGCGCGAGCAAGAAGTCGATGGCCTTTCCGGTCGAGGTGAAGCCGGTCGAGTCGCGCCGCGTCGAGTACACGGTGACCGCGGTCGGCTCGCTGGAGGCATTCGAGCGCGTGGCCGTGACGGCGCGCGTTGCGGGCGCGGTCGAGCGCGTGATGTTCACGGAAGGCGCCGTCGTGTCGAAGGGCCAGACGATGGTCGAAGTGGAGCCGGAGCGCTACCGCCTCGCGGTCAGCGCGGCCGAGGCCACGCTGCAGAAGGCGCGCGCGGGACAGGCCGAGGCGCAGGCCGGATTCTCGCGGCGCCAGCAGGCCAGCGAGAAGAATCCGGGCCTCATCCGCGGCGAAGAGATCGAGACCTGGCGCACGAAGGTGCAGAGCACCGCCGCGGAAGTGGCGCAGGCGCAGGCCGCGCTCGCACAGGCGCGGCTCAACCTGCATGACGCGTTCGTCAGGGCGCCGGTGAGTGGAATCATCCAGACGCGCACGGTCGAGACGGGACAGTACGTTCCGATCGGCACCGTGCTGGCGACGCTCGTCCGACGCGATCCGCTGCTGCTGCGCTTCACGGTGCCGGAGCAGGATGCGATGCCGCTGCGTCCGGGGATCGTGGCGCGGTTCAGCGTGTCCGAGGAGGAGATGGGGTACGAGGCGCGCGTGACGCACGTTGCGGCCGCGGCGAATCAGGCCTCGCGCATGGTCGAAGTGACCGCGCAGGTCGTGAATCCCGATCGTCCCGAGCTGCGTCCCGGCGCGTTTGCACGGGTGACCGTGCCCATCGGCGCGACGCGCGACGCGCCGGTCATTCCGCAGACCGCCATCCGTCCGTCGGAGAAAGGTTTCCTCGCGTACACGGTCGATGATGGCGTGGCGCACCAGCGCATCCTTACATTGGGGATGCGCACCGCGGACGGCCAGGTGGAAGTGAAGTCCGGGCTCGCTGCCGGCGAGACGCTCGTCATCCGCGGTGCCGAGGCGTTGCGCGACGGAGCGAAAGTGAAGGTCACGAAGTGAAGATCACCGAAGCCTGCATCAAGAATCCCGTCTTCGCCTGGATGCTCATGCTGGCCACCGTCGTCTTCGGCGGCGTGGCCGCGACGCGCATCGGCATCTCGCAGTATCCCGACGTCGACTTTCCCACGATCAGCGTGAGCGCGGCGTGGGAAGGCGCGGCTCCGGAAGTCATGGAGCACGACGTGGTGGAGCCGATCGAAGAGGCGCTGATGCAGGTCGAGGGTGTGCGCAACATCACCTCCACCTCCCGCCAGGGCTCGGCCAGCGTGACCGTGGAGCTCGACCTGGCCCGCAACGTCGACCTCGCACTGCAGGACGTGCAGACGCGCATCGCGCAGGTGCAGCGCCGCCTGCCGCGCGACATCGAGCCGCCCGTCGTCTCCAAATCCAATCCGGAAGACCAGCCCATTCTCTGGATCGGGCTGTCGGGCCCGTACGCGCCGCAGATGCTCGCCGACTACGCGCGCTACCGCGTCAAGGAAAGACTGCAGACCGTGCCCGGCGTGGGCGAGATCCAGTCGCAGACCGTGGAGCGCAACGTGCGCATCTGGATCGACTCTGACAAGCTCGACGAGCGCCGCGTCACGGCCGGCGAAGTGCTGCTCGCGATTCAGCAGCAGCACGTCGAGCTTCCCGCCGGACGCCTCGAAACCTCCGGCCGCGAAGTGAACGTACGCGTCCTCGGCGAGGCCTTCAACCTCGACGAGTTCCGCCAGCTCGTGGTCAAGGAAGTCGAGGGCTCGCCCGTCTATCTCAGCGACGTGGCCATGGTCGAAGACGGATTCGAGGACGTGCGCCGCCTCTCGCGCGTCAACGGCGAGCCGGCGCAGGGCATGGGCATCCGCAAGCAGCGCGGCTCGAACGCGGTGGCCGTGGCCAAGGGCGTGAAGGAAGCGATCGCCGAGGTGCAGAAGACGCTGCCGCCGGGCATGGAGCTGGGGATCAACTTCGACTCCACGCAGTTCATCGAGGAGTCGGTGCACGAGATCCAGTTCGAGCTGCTGCTGTCGGTCCTGCTGACGGCCTTCGTGTGCTGGCTCTTCCTCGGATCGTTCGGCGCGACGCTGAACGTCATCATGGCCATCCCCATGTCGCTCCTGGGCACGGTGGCCTGCATCTACTTTTTCGGCTTCACGCTGAACACGTTCACGCTATTGGGACTGGCGCTGGCCGTGGGCATCGTCGTCGACGACGCGATCATGGTCCTGGAGAACATCTTCCGTCACGGCGAGATGGGCAAGGACCGCGTCAGCGCGGCGCGGGAAGGCACGGCGGAGATCAGCTTTGCGGCGCTGGCCGCGACGCTGGCGGTCTGCGCGATCTTCCTGCCCGTCGTGTTCATGAAGGGCATCATCGGCAAGTACTTTCTGCAGTTCGGCGTGACGCTGTGCGTGGCCGTGCTGCTCTCGTACGTCGAGGCGGTCACGCTCGCGCCGGCGCGCTCGGCGCAGATGCTCAAGACCGGACACCGCCAGTCGAGGCTCGGGCACTTCGTCGACGTCGCCTTCGACAAGCTCGCCGCCGGCTACGCGCGCGTCCTGGCCCTCGGACTGCGCCATCCGGTGCTGGTGCTGCTGGTGGCCGTGGCCGTGTTCCTGTCGTCGATCTTCGTCTTCAAGAAGCTCCCCAGCGAGTTCGTCCCGTCGCAGGATCAGAGCCGTTTGATGGTCCGCCTGCAGACCGCGGTCGGATCGAACCTCGAGGAAACCGACCGCGTCTTCCGCCGCGCCGAGAACTACCTCATGCAGCAGAAGGAAGTGGTGCGCGTGTTCGGCAGCGTGGGCGGTGGCTTCGGCTCCTCCGGCGTGAACAGCGGCATCGTCTTCGTGACCATGATTCCGCCGAATCAGCGGGTGAGCCAGCAGGAGTTCTCGGCCCGCATCCGCAAGGAGCTGAACTCGTATCCCGGCGTGAAGGCGAACGTGCAGGACCTCTCGCAGCAGGGCTTCACCGGCCAGCGCGGCTATCCCATCGAGTTCTCGGTGCGCGGTCCGGAGTGGGAGAAGCTGATCGAGCTCTCGACGGACATGCGCGAGAAGCTCACCACGAGCGGATTCGCCACCGACGTCGACACGGACTACCAGGTGGGCATGCCCGAGCTGCGCATCGTTCCCGATCGCGCCCGAGCGGCCGACCTCGGCGTCCCGGTCGAGGACGTGGCCACGACCATCAATGCACTCGTGGGCGGCGTGCGCACCGGCAAGTACTCGTCCGGCGGGCGCCGTATCGACATCCGCACGCGGCTGCTGGCGAACCAGCGGACGCGTCCCGAGGATCTGGCGCGGCTGCGCATGCGAACGGCGAGCGGGGATCTCGTCCCGCTGTCGTCGCTGGTGAAAGAGGACGAGCGTCCGGCGCTGCAGTCGGTGACGCGCCGCGATCGCGAGCGCGCCATCTCCGTCTACGGCAACGTGGCGCCGGGCAAGTCGCAGAGCGACGCGCTGGCGTACGTCGAGCAGCTCAGCAAGACGCTGCCGCCGGGATACCGCGCGGTGCTCGGCGGATCGTCGGTCGCATTCAAGGAGTCGATGAGCCAGCTCATGTTCGCGCTCGTCCTCGGACTCGTCGTCGCGTACATGGTTCTGGCGTCGCAGTTCAACTCGTTCCTGCACCCGGTGACGGTGCTGTCGATCATCCCGCTGTCGATTGCCGGCGCGGCGTTCGCGCTGCTGGTCACGGGCAAGACGTTGAACATCTTCTCGATGATCGGTCTGCTGCTGCTGATGGGCATCGCCAAGAAGAACTCGATCATCCTGGTCGACTATGCGGTGCAGGGCCGGCGTGAGCGAGGGCTCTCCGCGCACGACGCCATGCTCCACGCGGGCCCCACGCGTTTGCGTCCGATCCTCATGACCACGATGGCCACGATGATGGCCGCCATCCCGCCCGCCCTGGCGCTCGGTCCCGGCGCGGAAACGCGCGGACCGATGGCGGTGGCGATCATCGGCGGCCTGGTGATCTCGACGGCGCTGTCCCTGCTCGTCGTGCCAGCCTTCTTCGTGGTGGCGGACGGCGTGAAGACGCGCCTCGCCGCGATGATGCATCGCGAGCACGAGGAAGAAGGGGAGGAAGCGACCGCGCACTCTTAGAAGCGAAACGTGGCGACGGGCTTCAGCCCGTCGCAATAT
>DATLBM010000529.1:0-5370 GCA_035526885.1 Thermoanaerobaculia bacterium
CGCTTTCAGCGGCTCCTCGAACGCGAGCACGCTGGTGCCGCTCGCGTCTTTGACCAGACCGAACAGCGTCACGTCCGGACCGGTGAGGCCCGCCGACTTCGGCACGTACACGCCGACCGGCACGAACGTCTCGCCATACGACGTGACGAACTCGCCCCACGTCGCGGCACCGCCGCGGGTCTTGCCTTCCAGCACCGCCGCCTTGAACGCGTCGGTCGTCAATTCGGTCTGCACCGGCGGAGGAGCCGGCGCGGTTGCAAGCGGAACCGGGACCGGAGCCGGAGCGACGGCAGCCGGAGCGGCGGTGGCATTCGGATTGGTGATCGTGCGCGCGATCGCGGCCTGCTGGGCCTTGTTCATGTCGATGTTGCCGCGCTCGAGCTTCAACGTCTGATTGGAGAGCCGGTCGGCGAAGCGCAGCACGGCGCGCTGCATTCCGAAGAGGGCTTTGGCGTCATCGCCCTCGTACGTCCACTCCACCACCGCGCCGCCGGCGTCGCCGCGCGAGCGCGCGTCCACGTCGGCGCCGATGCCGCTGTTGGGGTCGGCCGTGCGCGCGGCTTTCTGCGGCACGCCGAAGACGAGGTACGTCCGTCCCCGGTCGGTCATCGACCCCCGGGTCTTCCCCTCGGCGAACTGTTCGTCCGCATACTTGATGCGCTGTTCGATACCGGCGCGGTACTCGTTCTCCGGCGTTCCCGGCGACGGGTCGCGTTTGGCCCAGAACACGTCGAGGAACGCCTGCGCGTCCGCGTCCGTCTTCACGTTCTTCCACGCCGCCGCTTCTTCCTTCGTCAGGAGCGCCTGCAGCGGGCCGATGTCGGCAGCGGAAAGGGTGGCGGTGAGGCAGAAGAGAAAAGCTGCCGTCAGACCAAGGCGGATTTTCATGTGTGCCGTCAACTCCTTACTGCTGCTCGAAATTCTCCATCTGGTCGTACAGACGGTCCATCTCCGAGTCGATCTCTTCCTGCGTCAGAACGCCCTTGCGCACCAGCAGCGCGGCGAGGCTGTGCAGGAGGATGCCGTTCTCGATGATCATCTGTTCGATCTGCTCGTCGTCCTCGTCGTATTCCGCGTCGTTGTTGCGATCGATGTCATCCATGCTCGTGCTCCTCCTTACGAGGCTCCGTGTACCACTGGCCGCGCGAAGTGGCAACCCGTAAAATCCGCGCACCATGAAACGGGCTCTGGCAGCAATCGTCTTTCTTTTCATCGCCTCGTGCGCGCAGCGCGAAACTTCCGCGCCTCCCGCCACGGCGAGCACCGCGCCCGCGGAGAAACCGTTCCGCGTGGGACTGCTCACGCCCGGCTCGATCAACGACGGAGGCTGGAACGCCATCGCCTACGAAGGCCTGCAGCGCTGCAAAACCGAGCTGCATGCCGAGGTGTCGCATCAGGAGACCAAGACCCCGCAGGAGATCGTGGAAGGGTTTCGCGCCTACGGCTCGAAGGACTTCGACGTCGTGTTCGGCCACGGCTTCGAATACCAGGACCCGGCCAAGGCCGCCGGTGCCGAATTTCCGAACACGGTGTTCATCACCACCTCCGGCACGACGATCGAGAAGAACGTCGCGCCGATGCGCTTCGAGCTCGAAGAAGCGACGTACCTCCTCGGAGTCATCGCCGCGCGCGAGTCGAAGACCGGCAAGGCCGGCCTGGTCGGAGGCGTCAACTTTCCCTCCATCGCCTCGACGTTCCTCGCCTTCAAAGCCGGCGCGAAGTCGGTGAATCCGAACTTCGACGTCCGTGAGATCTACACCGGCAACTTCGACGACCTCGGCGCCGCGCGACTGGCCACGCTCTCGCTCATCAACGCCGGCGCGGACTTCATCCTCCACCAGGCCAACGAGGCGGGACGCGGCGTCTTCCAGGCCTGCCAGGAGCGCAAGGTGCGCTGCTTCGGCTCGAACAAGAATCAAAACGATCTCGCGCCCGACGTGATCGTGGCCTCGGCGGTGCTCGACGTGCCGGGCGCGATCACGAAGATGGCCTCGACGGTGAAGAACGGACAGTTCAAGCCCGAGATCCAGTACTTCGGCATGAACGAAGGCGTGGTCACGCTGGTTTGGAACGACGCGCTCAAGGCACAGGTGAAACCGGAGACGGTGGCCGAGGTGGACCGGCTGACGCAGGAGATCAAGGCGGGCCGGCTGAAAGTGCCGACCGGATTCTGACGTGCGCCTGACGCGCATCACGAAGTCGTTCGGCGCGACTCGCGCGGTCGACGACGTGTCGCTGGACATCGCCCGCGGCGAAGTACTGGCGCTGGTCGGAGAGAACGGCGCGGGCAAGACCACGCTGATGCGGATTGCGGCGGGAGAGCTGCAGCCGGATGCGGGCAGTGTCATCCTGAGCCGCGAAGCGGCTCAGGATGACACTCCTCCCGTCGGCTTCGTGCACCAGCATTTCTTACTCGTCCCCGAGCTCACGATCGCGGAGAACCTCGCCGTCGCGTCTCACGGGTTCCGCTTCGCGTCGCCGCGCACGCTCGCGCGCGAAGCGGAGCGCACCATCGCCGCGACGGGAATCGCACTCCATGACGTGCATCGCCGCGTGGCCGAGCTCTCGGTCGGCGAAAAGTCGAAGCTGGAGCTGATCAAGGCCATCGCGCGCAACCCGTCGACGCTGATTCTCGACGAGCCCACTTCCGTGCTCACGCCGCACGAATCGGAGGAGCTGTTCGGCGTCATGCGCACGCTCGCGGAGCAAGGCACGTCGATCGTGTTCATCAGCCACAAACTGCCCGAGGTGCTGGCGGTGGCGCAGCGGGTGGTGGTGATGCGCGGCGGAAAGATCGTTCTCGAAACGCGCGATGCAACCGCCGAGCAACTCGCGCAGGCGATGACAAACGTAGGACGGGCTTCAGCCCGTCCACGACCGCAGGGACGGGCTGAAGCCCGTCCTACGTTTCGCTACCGCGACGTGGACTTGCGCGGCCACGAGATCCTGGCCATCGTCGGCGTAGCCGGCAACGGCCAATCGCAACTCGCGCGCGAACTGCGCGACCAACTCCCCCACGCCGCCCACATCCCCGAGGACCGCACGCGCGACGGCATCATCGCGGAGATGACCATCGCCGAGAACCTCGCGCTGCGCGGCGTCTCGCCGAACGTCATCAGTCTCTACGCGATCAAGGCGCAGAGCGCGAAACAGAAAGCGGGAGCACTCTCCGGCGGCAATCAGCAGAAGGTGATCCTCGCGCGCGAGCTCGACCGCCATCCCGAGATCATCGTCGCCGCCGAGCCCACGCGCGGACTCGATCTCGACGCCACCGCCTTCGTCCACGACAAGCTTCGCGCCGCCGCGGACGCGGGCGCGTCGATCCTCCTCATCACCTCCGATCTCGATGAAGCCTTCGCACTCGCGGATGCGATGCAGGTCATCTATCGCGGCAGGCTCTCGCCGCGCATGACGCCGGACGAGGCATCGGCGAAGGTGGCGAATCTGATGGCGGGTGTGGCGTGAAAACGCGTGTCATCCTGAGCCGCCGCAGTCCCGAAGGGACGCAGGACGGTCGAAGGATCCCCCGCCGGCGGAGCGGGCATGACGTTTCAGCGGGGGATCGCTCGACTTCGCTCGGGATGACACGCCGGATGACACGGGGTGTGGCGTGAGGGCGGTCGTTGCCGCGATCTTCGCCATCGTGCTCCTCGCGCTCTCCGGCGCGGCATTCGGACACTCCCCCATCGAGCTTCTGACGCTGCTCATCGGCGGCAGCGTCGGCTCGCCCTTCGCGCTGCAGGGGACGCTGCTGAAATCCGTGCCGCTGCTGCTGACCGGTCTCGCGATCGTCATCGCCTTTCGCGCAGGCGTGTGGAACATCGGCGGCGAGGGACAGTTCATCGTCGGCGCGCTGGCCGCGCTGATCGCGTCGCGCTACGGCGCGATCGCCTCCATCCTCGCCGCGATGCTCGCCGGCGCCGCGTGGGCGTCGATCGCCACGCTGATGCGGCTGTGGCGCAATGCGCCCGAGGTGCTGACGACGATCCTCTTGAACTTCACGGCCATTCATCTGCTGGGCTGGTGCGTGAACGGACCGCTGCGCGAGAAGGCGGCCATGTATCCGCAGAGCGATCTCGCTGACGCCGCGCTGCCGCGCTTCGGTGGAATCGCGCTGGCCGTGCTCGCGTGCGTCGTCGCGTGGTTCCTGCTCTATCGCACGAAGGAGGGACTGCGCCTCCGCGCCACCGGCGCGAACGCGAACGCCGCGGAGTGGGCAGGCATCAACGTGCGCGCACAGCTCGCCCGCGCGATGGCCGTCAGCGGCGCCATGGCGGGCCTGGCGGGCGGCATCGAGCTCCTCGGCGTCACGCATCGTCTGTTCGAGCGCTTCGCCGCGGGTTACGGCTACTCCGGCATCGCCGTGGCGCTGCTCGCGCAACTGCATCCGCTGGCCACACTGGCCTCCGCGTTTTTTTTCGGCGCGCTCGTCACCGGCGCCGGCGAGCTGCAGCGCACCGCCAACATCTCAGCCGCCGTGGCCACGTTCGGCCAGGCCGCGGTCATCCTCACTCTGATCGGATTCGAGCATGTTCGACGGCGCACTTGACGTCATTCCGCTGGCCATCGTCGCCGCCACGCCGCTGCTGCTCGCGGTGGAAGGAGAGCTCGTCGTCCAGCGCAGCGGCATCATCAACCTCGGCATCGAAGGGATGATGCTCGTCGCGGCGATGACCTCCGTGCTGGCCGCGCAGGCGACGAAGAGCGTGCTGATCGGATTCGCGGGAGGCATCGCCGGCGCGGCGCTCATCGCGCTGCTCTTCGGCGTCTTCGCCATCCTTTGGAAAGCCGATCAGATCGTCACCGGCACCGCCGTCAACCTCCTGGCCCTCGGCGCCACGAGCTTCGTCTACCGCGAGCTGCAGCAGGGCGCGATCTTCGTGCAGTCGGTGCCGCGGCTCGAACACGATTTCGTGCTGCCGCTGGCGTGGATCGTCTTTCCGACCGCGCTGGCGGTGCTGCTCTGGAACACGAGCACCGGTCTGCGCATGCGCGCGTGCGGCGAGAATCCCGAAGTTCTCGGCAATCGCGTGAGCCGGCATCGCGCGCTGGCGCTTTCGATCGAAGCCGTGCTCGCAGGAATCGGCGGCGCGTATCTCGCGCTGGCGCTCTCCAGCGGCTTCGCCGAGAACATGACCGCGGGCCGCGGCTTCATCGCCCTCTCGATCGTCATCTTCGGACGCTGGAAACTGAAAGGCGCGCTCGTCGGCACCGCCATCTTCGGACTCGCGGCCGCGCTGCAATACGCGCTGCAGGCGTCCTCGCGCGGCGTGCCGTTCCACCTGCTGCTCGCCGTGCCGTACGTCGTGACGCTGGTGATCTTGTGCGGGGTGGCGGGCAAAGTACGCGCGCCGGAGTCGCTCGGACGCT
>DATLBM010000530.1:0-9459 GCA_035526885.1 Thermoanaerobaculia bacterium
GTGAGGCCGCGATCGAACGACACGAAGACGCCGAGGTCGGTGCCGAGGTAGAGGCGGATGGGGTTCGTGGGATCGACGGCGAGGGAGTGCACGGGGATGTCGGGGAGCGTCGCGGAATTCATCGGCGACCACGTGATGCCCGCGTCGTTCGAGAAATAGATGTGCGTGCCGCCGAAGCCGGCGTAAGTCGCGAAGACCGCATTCGCATTCGTGGGATCGAAGGCCAGTGAGGACACGAAGCCTTCGCGCGGTTTCGCCATCTGCCATTGCGTGGAAGCCGTCGCGGTCAACGCGCGATCGGTGCGCATGATGTGCCCTTCCGCCGTGCCCGCGAGGACGACGTCGCTGTCGCCGGGTTGCACGGCGATCGCGGAGACCATGGCCGGAAGCTGCGGGCTGGCGACGGTCCATTGATTGTCGAGGAAGCGCTGCATCACGCGGCCGCCGAGCCAGAGCCGCGCCGTGTGGTTCGGGTCGAGCGTGAACGGCGTGACGAAGAGAAAGTCTGCATCGCGGGCGTCGGGCGGACGGATGTCGCGGTAGAACAGGCCGCCGTTCGTGGAGCGGTAGAGATGTCCCCACTGGTACTCGGCGTACATGATCTTCGGGTCGTTCGGATCGATGGCCGCGTAGCCGCCGTCGCCGCCGATGTTCGTCCACCAGCGGTTCGGGCCGCGCGAGCTCATGCCCATGAGCGTGCCGTTGTCCTGCGCGCCGCCGAGGAACGTCTTGCCGTCGGGGGAGACGGCGCCGTGGTAGAACTGCGAGACGCCGAAGCCGTTGTTCAGAGGCACGTACTCCATCGATGACGCGCGGAAGTTGCACGGCGCGCCGGAGCCGACGGCCACGGCGGCGCGGGCGTCGTCGCTGCGAAAGATGCCGCCGTCGTTGGTGAAGTAGATCGCGCGATTGGATACGCCGTCGTAGCGCGGATCGAAGACGATCGAGTGTTGATCGGCGTGCAGCCAGGCCTTGGTCATGCCGTCCGTGGCCCACCAGTACGAGGCGATGCCGAACGTCTCGCCGCCGTCATCGGAACGGAACGCGTCGACGCCCGCGGCCCACACGCGATTTTCATCCGCGGGATCGACGGCGATGGTGTTGCAGTACCAGCCCATCGTCACGTGCGCGTTTCCCGCGCCCCAGCAGCCGTACTCGGTGCTGAGATTGGCGAGCAGGTGTTGCGCGTAAGTGGGATCGGTGTTGCGCAGGCGGGCCGTCCACGTGGTGCCGCCGTCGGTGGAGCGGAAGACGGCGTGCAGTCCCTGATCGTCGTTGTTCGCGGAGAGCGCGTAGACGACGTTCGGATTCGACGGCGCGACGGCGAGCGAGGTGCGGCCCATGTCCGGCTCGGTGAAGACGGGCTCGAATGCGCCGCCGCGCATGCGATAGATCGTGGCCTGCTCGAACGTGCCGCAGCTCGCGAACAGATCGTTGCCGCGCGCGAGATCGAGGCAGCCGCCCAGCACGTTCGTAACCAGCACGCGCGTCCACGTCGCGCCGGAGTCGGCCGAGCGCCACACGCCCGTGCGCGTGGCGGCGTAGATCTCGTTCGCCGTGACGATGAGATCGTTGACGTAATGGAAGTTCTCGTTCGCGGTGGACGGGAGGCGTGACCACGTCGCGCCCGCGTCGTGCGTGACGAAGATGCCGTCGCCGCGCAATGGAAGCGCGGTGCCGCGGCGCACTTCGCGAAAGTAGCCCTCGCCGGTGCCGGCGTAGAGCGTGTTGCGATTGCTCGGATGCATGGCCAGCGAGTTGATGGCGATGTTGGCGAGATCGTCGCCGATGGGGAACCAGTCGCCGCCGGCGTTGAGCGTTTTCCAGATGCCGCCCGAGACGCCGCCGGCGTACATCACCCGCGGCTCGACCGGATCGATGACCAGCACGCGCGTGCGCCCTCCGATGTTGCCGGGGCCGAGGAACTTCCAGACGCCGTACGGCGAGAGTTCGAGTCGACGAGTCTCCGAGTCGTCGAGCCGCGCCTGGTCGACTTGACGACTCGGCGACTTGACGACTCGTTCCCAGGCCTTCGCCAGGTCGCGCACGGGATCGTCGCTGCCGCGCTGCTTCATCGCGCGGTAGGCGAGAGCGGCGTCGGGCGCGTCGAACCGCGCGACGAAGGTGTCATGCCGAGCGGAGTCGAGGCACCCCCCGCCCGCGGAGCGTAAGAGGTCCCTCGACTTCGCTCGGGATGACACCTGGGGCGCGGTCGCGCACCCCGCGAGCATCAACACCGCCAGCGCGCGGCGCACGCTCACCGCACCGCCCGCCGCCTCGGCTTCGACTGGAACACCAGCTCCGCGCGCCACGCGCCGCGGCCGTGTGTGAATGCGTACACCGCGGGGCCGTTCACGCCCTGGCCGATGAGCACCGTCTCGGTCACCGCGTTCGCGAATCCGGTGTTCTCCGCGGCCCACGTCAGGCCGCGATCGAGCGAGACGAAGACGCCGAGGTCCGTGCCGAGGTAGATGCGCTCGGGGCGGGTGGGGTCGACGGCAAGCGAGTGCACGGGCATGTCCGGCAGCGACGATGAATCGCGCGGCGTCCAGGTCACGCCGGCGTCGGTCGACATCCAGATGTGCGTGCCGCCGAAGCCCGCGTACGTCGCGTAAGCGACGTTCTTCTCCGTAGGATCGAATGCGATCCACGACACGAATCCCTCCCGCGGACGCTGCACGTTCCACTGCGTCGAGGCCGTGGACGTGGTGGCGTTCGTGGTGCGGATGATGTGTCCGTCGAAGGTGCCGGCCAGGACGACGTCGCTGTTGCCGGGCTGCACGGCGATCGCGGAGACGAGCGACGGCAGCGCCGCGCTGGCGGGCACCCAGTTGTCGCCGCGGTTCGTCGTGCGCCACAGGTAGCGGCCGCCGAGCCAGAGCCGCCGCGGCGAGCTCGCGTCGAGCACGAATGGCGCGACGAAGAGGAACTCCTGATTGGCCAGGCCCGTCGTGATGCGCTTGAACGACAGCCCGCCGTTCGTCGTTCGATACATGTTCGCGACCTGATACGACGCGTACATGACGTCCGGTTCCTGCGGGTCGATGGCCACGTAGCAGCCGTCGCCGCCCACGACCATGTTCCAGTGATTGGGGCCGTCCACGATGTTTCCCATCAGCGTGCCGTTGTCCTGCGCGCCGGCGATGAAGGTCTCGCCGTCCGGCGTGACCGCGCCGTTGTAGAACTGCGTCACGCCGTAGTTGTTGCTGAGCGACGTGAAGACCATCTTCGAATTCTCGGGATCGCACATCGCTTTGTCGCCTGTGGCCACCGCGCCGCGCGAGTCGTCGGTCTTGAAGATGCCGCCGTCATTCGTGAAGTAGACCGTGCGATTGCTCTCGCCGTCGTACTGCGGATGAAAGACGATCGCGTGCTGATCCGCATGGACGAACGACTTGTGATTGCCTTCGGTGGCCCACCAGTACGAGGCGATGCCGAACGTCGCGCCGCCGTCGTCGGAGCGGAAGAGATCCACGCCGGCGGTCCAGATGCGGTTCGGATCCTTCGGATCGACGGCGATGGTGTTGTTGTACCAGCCCATCGTCGTGTAGAAGTTCGCGGTGTTCGCGCAGCGACTGGAGTACGCGCCGACGAGGTTCGTGAGCATGAAGCCCGCGTAGGTCGGGTCGGTGTTGCGGATGCGCGCCGTCCAGGTGTCGCCGCCGTCGGTGGAGCGGAAGAGGCCGCGCAGTCCCTGGTCGTGGATGCCGGGCTCGTTGCTCGCGGAGAGCGCGTAGATGATGTTCGGATTGGACGGCGCGATGGCCAGCGAGGTGAGGCCCATGAAGGGCTCGGTGTAGACGGGCTGCCAGACGCCGTTGCGCGCGCGATAGATCGTGGCCTGCTCGAACGTGCCGCAGGTGGCGAAGAGATCGTTGCCGAGGGCGAGATCGAGACAGCCGCCCATGACGGTGGTGGGGAGGACGCGAGTCCACGTCGCGCCCTGGTCGGCCGAGCGCCACACGCCGGTGCGCGTGGCCGCGTGAATGTCGTTCGCGGTGACGACGAGGTCGTTCACGTAGTGAAAGTCTTCGTTGTCGGTGGAGGGGAGGCGCGTCCACGTTTCGCCGGCGTCGTGCGTGACGAAGATGCCGTCGCCGCGCAGAGGCAGTCCGGTGCCGCGCTGCAGTTCGCGGAAGTAGCCCTCGCCCGTGCCGGCGTAGAGCGTGTTGCGATCGGTGGGATCCATGACCAGCGAGTTGATGGCGATGTTGGCCAGGTCGTCGCCGATGGGTGCCCATTCCGCGCCGGCGCTGGTGGTCTTCCAGATGCCGCCGGACACGCCGCCGGTGTACATCACGCGCGGATCGGCGGGATCGATGACCAGCACGCGCGTGCGGCCGCCGATGTTGCCGGGGCCGAGGAACTTCCAGGCGCCGAGGAGTCGAGTGGTCGGGTCGCCGAGTCGTCGAGGAATGCCGTTCCCGTCCGCTCGAAGACTCGAAGACTCGACGACCCGGTCCTCGGACGTGGAGTACCGCGCCATCGCGCGCACCTGCTCCTGCGCGCGCGCCAGATCGCGGCGCGGATCGTCGCTGCCCTGATTCTTGAGCGCGCGCCAGGCCGCGGCGGCGCCCGGGTCATCGAAGCGTTCTTCCTCCGCGCGGCGAGGAACTGCCGTGCACGCGCAGAGCATGAGTAAGAGAATGGGCAGGTTCGGACGGCGCATGGAAGTTATTCTGTAGCGATTCCGAGGAGGGAAGTGATGCAGCTTGGTAAAGATTCCTGCGCGTGCGGCCATCCGGTCGACCAGCACGACGGCGGACGGGGCGGCCCGTGCAACTACTGCGCATGCGCATCGGGCGAGCCACCGACGGCGTTCCAGGTCGGCATCATCCACGCCATGCACGAGCTGACGGTGACGATGGTCAGGCTGGTGACGGAGATCCAGGGCTTTCGCGGCGGGAGTGGACCGGCCGCGTAGTGAGGGGTTGCTGGTTGCTGTGTCGCTGGTTCAAGGCCATGCAGCGCCCTGAACCAGCAACCAGTAACCAGCAACGCAGCTACGGCTTCACAAACGCATTCGCGTCGATCGTCGGATTCACTTCGACGTTCGACAGGTGCAGCTCGCCGGACTTTTCGCCGTTCCGCATCATCACTGCCGTCGCGGGCAGGTGGATGTTGCCGAACACTTTCCAGTCGCTCAGCTCCGTGACCATCTCGCCGGGCATCGGGCCGTTCGCGCGCGAGACCGTGCGCAGGACGCGGCCGGTGGCCGGGTCGACGTACCACTTCACGTTCGTGCCGTCGGCGTTGATCTCCAGGACGCGCGCGTCGCCTTCGACCGCGCCGGCGGTGAACGTGTACTTCGGGTTGTCGATGTTCTTCAGCACGGCGATCATCTCGGCGCGCATTTCGCCGAGGGAGGCGTCGCGCTGGGAGGAGGGCATGTCCTGCGTGCCCATCGGCGTGATCATGTAGGCCGCGCCGGGCGACACCACGCGCACGATCTCACCCATCGGCGTCTTGATCACGACGCGCTGCGCGTCGGGATAGCGCACGGTGGCGTTGAGCTCCGCTTCCATCTCGCCCTGCGGCGTCTTCATGGTGGTCGTGGCCGTGCGGCGCAGCGCCTGGACGCTGTTCACGTCGCCGACGAACGCCGCCACCTTGCGCACCAGCGCAGCGCCTTCGGCATTGCTGCCCTGCGGCGCGGCGGGCTTCGTTTCCTTCGCATCACCGGACGGAATGGTGATGTCGATCGGCGTGACGTTGCCGAGGGTGGAAAGCGGCTTCTCGAACTTCGCCTGGTTGCCGACGACGAGGATCGCCAGCTGATCGGGATGCACGTACTTCTGCGCCACGCGCTGCACGTCGGCGGCGGTGACCTTCTCGATCAGCGACGGATACTTCTCGAAGTAGTCCGGCGGGAAGCCGTAGAACTCGAGCAGGACGCGCTGTTGCAGCGCCTTCTCGCGCGAGTCCATGGTGAAGACGTACGCGTTGAGGATGGACTCCTTGGCCAGCGAGAGCTCGGCCTCAGTCACGGGATCGTTGACCAGGCGTTTCACTTCGCCTTTCAGCGCCTCGACCGATTCCAGCGCGGTCTCGCTCTTGGTGGCCATCGTCACGCGGAACAGTCCGGGGTAATCCCACGGCGCGCTGATGCCGCCGCCGACGCCGTACGTGAGGCCGCGTTGCGAGCGCAACGCCTGCATCAGGCGTCCGGAGAAGCCGCCGCTGAACACGTCGTTCATCACCATGAGCGCGGGGTAATCGGGATTGTTGCGCTCGATGCCCGCCTGGACCAGGCCGATGTTCGCCTGCGTCACGTCTTCTTTCGAGACGAAGTAGAGGCCGGGCTTCGCGACGGTCATGGCGGCGTCCGGCCTGGCGATCTGCGGTCCGCGCGGCCACGACTCGAATGCGGCGCGCAGGCGCTTCTCCATCTGCGCGCCGTCGAAGTCGCCGATGAAGGCCACGATCATGTTGTTCGGGTGAACGGTGCGCTTGTGGAAGTCGATCAGGTCGTCGCGCGTGATCGAGGCGATCGACGCGTACTCGGCCTGGCGCGCGTACGGCGAGTTGGGGCCGTAGCCGAGGCGGTTCAGCTCGCGGCCGAGGATGCCGCCCGGTTCATCGTTGCGGCGCGAGATGCCGGTGTTGGCCTGCGTCTTGGCGAGGTCGATCTTCTCCTGGCGGAACGCGGGGTTGCGCAGCACGTCGAGCCAGATCGGGAAGACGGTGTCGAGGTCGCCCTTCAGCACGTCCATGCCGACGCGGCTGGAGTCGGTATCCGCGCCCGTCTCGACCCGCGCCGCGCGCGCCTCGAGGAACGCGTCGAGCTCGTCGCCGGTCTTGCCGGCCGTGCCGCCGGTGCGCCACGCGCTGCCGTAGATGCCGGTCAGTCCCGCTTTGGCCGCGGGAACGTCACGCGAGCCGCCGCGGATCGTGGCGTTGCCGCGCACGAGCGGCAGTTCGTGATCTTCCTGGATGAAGATGACCATGCCGTTGGCGAGTTGGATGCGCTTCGGCTGGGGCATGGAGAACTTGCGCAGCGACGGCGTCTTGATCTCGCGGTAGTCCCTGACCTGCGCGAGCGCCGTGGCGGCGAAGCAGAGCGTTGCGATGAGAGTGGTGAGCTTTTTCATTTCGCACCGCCTTTCGGCGCGTTCTCGATTTTCGCGATGGTGCGGTTCGTGTCGATGAACGTCGACGCGGCCACGCGCTTGATATCGGCCGAGGTGACCTTGTCGATGCGGTCGACCTCGCGGAAGAGCTCGCGCCAGTCGCCGTACAGCGTCTGATACGACGCCAGCTGCAGCGCCAGGCCGGAGTTGCCGGACAGTTGGCGAATGAGGCCCGCCTTCACGCGCGTCTTCACCGAGGCCAGTTCATCCGCCGGCACTTCCTCGGTCTTGATGCGATCCACTTCCGCGCGAATCCCCTTCGCCACTTCGTCGGGCGTGTGCCCCTGCGAGGGGATGGCCAGGAAGGTGAAGAGGTTCGGATACTTCTCGCCGGGGAAGCCGTTGAACCCGGACGCGTTGACGGCGATCTTCTGGTCGCGGACGAGCGACTTGTAGAGCCGCGACGTGCGTCCCGAGGAGAGGAGCATCGAGATCACGTCGTACACGGCGCTGTCGGGATCATTGGCGGCGGGGCGGTGATAGCCCTCCACGTAAATCGGCTGCGAGGTCTCGCGCAGCGTGACCATCTTCTCCGCGATCTGCGGCGGCTCGACGGTGCGCAGCGCCGGCGGTGCCGGAGACTTCGGCAGGCGCCCGAAGTATTTCTCGATCACCGGCCACGCCTCGGCCCCATTCACGTCGCCGACGATGGCCACGACCATGTTCGACGGAACGTAGTACTTCTTCGCGAACGCCGCGGCGTCGGTGGCCGAGAAGCTGTGCAGATCGCTCGGCCAGCCCACGGTGGGGAAGCCGTACGGATGCGCGCTGAACGCGGTGCCGATGAACTGCTCGATCAGCCGTCCGACCGGCGAGGATTCCGTGCGCATGCGCCGCTCTTCGAAGACGACGTCGCGCTCTTTGTAGAACTGGCGGAAGACCGGATTGCGGAAGCGCTCGGACTCGAGATACGCCCAGAGCTCGAAGCGATTCGAGGGGAGGGAGAAGAAGTATCCCGTGACGTCGGACGAGGTGAAGGCGTTCATGCCCACGCCTCCGGCGCGATCGACCACCTGGCTGAACGCGTTGTCCTCGACGTATTTGTCGGCGTCGGCGATCGCGTCCTTCCACGCTTTCTCCAGATCCGCGACCTTGGCGGTGTCGGGGCGCGTGGCTCCGCGCGCGGCCGAATACGCGGCGTACGCGTCTTCCACTTTGCGCAGCGCCGCTTCTTCGGCTTTCCAGTCCTTCGTGCCGATCAGGTCCGAGCCCTTGAAGGCCATGTGCTCGAACATGTGCGCCAGGCCGGTGATCCCCGGCACTTCCTGCGCCGAGCCGGTGTTGACCATGGTCGCGTACGAGAAGACGGGCGCATCGTGGCGCT
The DNA here is from genome assembly GCA_035526885.1 of Thermoanaerobaculia bacterium. Taxonomy (GTDB): domain Bacteria; phylum Acidobacteriota; class Thermoanaerobaculia; order Gp7-AA8; family Gp7-AA8; genus QHVT01. The sequence continues at coordinate 8,455 of DATLBM010000530.1, forward strand.
CGAGAATGATCACGGTCAGGCCGTTGTCGAGCACGCGCGTGCTCGTACGCTTCTCGAACGAGGCGAGGTCCTGAGCCGTGGCCGCCGACGCTACGAGCATCAGTAGCGCGACGAGCATCGACGTTCTACGAACTCTCATCAATACCTCCTTGTTGTGATGGGTTGCTTACAGCAGATGGCGCGGGTCCGCGCGACGCGTATTCTATGCACATGACGCGCAGCGCTGCGACAACAGTCGAACAATTTCTGGATGAGCTTCCCGACGATCGCCGCACGGTCATCACGGAGATGCGAAAGCTGATCCGCAAACATCTTCCGAAGGGCTATGCCGAGTCCGTCAGCTCCGGGATGCTCACGTACTGCATCCCTCTCTCCCGCTATCCCGACACCTACAACAAGCAGCCGCTGGGCATCGCGGCGCTGGCGGCGCAGAAGAACTACTACGCGCTCTACCTCATGGGCGCGTACATGAATCCGTCACTCACCGCCGAGCTGAAGGCGGCTTTCGATGCCGCCGGGAAGCGCATGGACATGGGCAAGTCGTGCCTGCGCTTCAAGTCGCTCGACGACCTGCCGCTGGCCGCGGTGGGAAAGGTGCTGGCGGCCGTGCCGCCGGAGAAACTGATCGAGGCGCACGAGTCCGTGCAACGCAAGAAACGCTGACGCCGCCGCCCGCCCCGGGGACGACGAGGGCCCGCAAACGGGGTCCGGGGCCGTGGCCCCGGCCGCCGGAGGCCTCTGGTCGTTCCCGGGGGGGCGGCGGAGCGTCAACGTGCGTGCGAGGCCGGCACGTTCCCCGGCGGGAAGCCGAAGCTCATGCGCACCGCTGAATACTCCTCATCCACCCCGCCGTCTTTTCTGCGAATGGTGAGCGGCGGCCCGACGAACGGCTGATACGTCGCCGGGATGTCTTCCGCACGCGTTGCGGCGAAGAGCGTGATCAGCGGCGGCTCGCCGTCCTTGAAGATGACGTCTCTTCTCCGGATGAGACTCAGTTTCGCGTCG
>DATLBM010000531.1:0-3509 GCA_035526885.1 Thermoanaerobaculia bacterium
TGCGATCGAGGCGCTGCGCGTACACGCAGTTGCGGGTGATGAACGCCAGCACCACTTCGTCGCCGTCGCTGGCCATCTGCAGACTGGCGCCGCCGAGCGGCGCGAGGTCGGCGTTGCCGAGGAGCGATTCCGGACCGCGCACGAGCTGCTCGCCAGATGCCGCGAGCGGCAGGACGAGCAGCAGGAGGATTGTCGGGAGGTGGAAGACCCGCACGGCGCCGCAGGATATGCGGTTATGCCATGAGAGTCAAATAACAAAATGCCGAATTGCCATGAGATGGGCGTCAGGACGGCACGAAGTGCTGAAACGCGGCATACAGGAAACCACCCACGACCAGCAGCAGCCAGATGGCCATGGGAGTGAGCATGATGATCGCGACCACGCGGGCCACGGTGCGCCGGCGGTTGCGGCCCGCGGTCACTTCCGCCGAGAGATCCGTCAGGTAGTCCGGCTCGGGCTCGGACAACGCGGTCAGCACTTCCACGGCTTCGTCGTACGCGATCGACGGCACGAGGAGAACCGCCGGCCGGCCGGGCAGGAGCGCGGTCTCGCCGATCGAGAACGACGCGCCTCCCGCTTGTTCCCATCGCCGCTGGAACTCGATGCCGTGCTCCTCGAGAAGACCCGCCGCCAGCTCGACCTGGGAGAGATCGCCGCGAAAGACTTCCCGGACTCCTGCGTCCTGGCTCATGCCGGCCCGGCTACATCAGATCGCGCATGATCTGGTCGAGCTTCTCTTTCGATGGACGCGTGCGCTCGACCGGCAGCGTATTCAGCGGCTCGTCCACCACGTTCAGCAGCGACATGAAGTTCTTCTTCTCGGGGCGGAGGTGGATGAGTCCCGTGAGCATCTGACCTTCCGCGGTGGCGCGGTGGAGGCGCTGCAGCGCCTCGATGGGCACGCTGGGGTCGTAGTCCTCTTCCAGCTTCTTGAGGAGGATGTGCGAGCCGTCGTGCATGGTCACTTCGCGCACGGTGCCGGGCTCGTAGTCGACCGTGATCTCCTCGTACTCGGGCACGAAACCGATCTGGTGCAGCAGCTCCTGGTGCTCTTTCGAGTACGTGTAGCCCTTCGTCGAACCCTCGTGATTGTTGAACGTCACGCAGGGCGAGATGACGTCGATGACGCAGGTGCCGTCGTGTGCGATCGCGGCCTTGAGGATGTTCACCATCTGCTTCGGATCGCCGGCGAAGCCGCGCGCCACGAATCCGCATCCCAGTTCCACGGCCAGTGCGCAGAGGTCCATCGGCGGCATGTCGTTGACGACGCCGGTCTTCAGCTTCGAACCTTCGTCGGCGGTCGCGGAGAACTGGCCCTTGGTCAGCCCGTACACGCCGTTGTTCTCGATGATGTAGATGATCGGCACGTTGCGCCGGACCATGTGCATGAACTGGCCGAGGCCGATCGAGGCGGTGTCGCCGTCGCCGGAGACGCCGATGGCTTTCAGCGTGTGATTGGCCAGGATCGCGCCGGTGGCCACCGCGGGCATGCGTCCGTGCACGGAGTTGAATCCGTGCGACCGCTGCAGAAAGTAGGCGGGCGTCTTCGACGAGCAGCCGATGCCGGAGAACTTGGCGACCTTCTCCGCCTTCACGCTCATCTCGAAGAACGCGCGGACGATCTGGTTGGAGACCGCGTCGTGGCCGCAGGCCGCGCAGAGTGTGGACTTGCCGCCCTGGTAGTCCGCCGGCTTGAGGCCGAGGCGGTTTTCCTTGATCGCTTCGCCGGTGCCGATCTTCAGTGTGCTGTCAGCCATGATCAGTCCTCCATCCGTACTTCGCGCTGCGGAGAGCCGCTAGGATTCATCGGAACGGTGCCCGCGGTCAGCCGCGCCTCGGCGCGCACGAGCAGCAGCGGCTCGGGCAGCTCGACGGTCGACTCCATCTTCAGCACCGCGTCGGTGATCGTGCGCGCGTCGCACGGCAGCCCCGTGTAGTGCAGGATCTTCCGGAGCTTGCGCTGGTCTTCGCCGACTTCGAGCCGGATCATGTCCGCCATCTGGCCGTCTCGGTTCTGCTCGACGACGTAGATGCGATCGTGGTCCGCCACGAACTGCTTGAGCTCCTCGGTGAACGGCAGCGCGCGCAGGCGGAAGTAGCTGGTCTCGACGCCGCGCTCGCGGCGCAGCTGATCGCGCGACTCCTCCAGCGCCCAGGTCGTGGTGCCGTAGGCGATGAAACCGATCTTCGCGCCGTCGGGACGGTCGACTGAGGGCGGGGGCACGAAGAGCTTGGCCGTCTCGTACTTTTTCGCGAGACGGTCGACCGTGTCCTTGTAATCCTGCGGACGCTCGGAGTAGCGCGCCATCGCGTCGTGGCCCGAGCCGCGCGTGAAGTACGACGCGAACGGATGATCGGTGCCCGGCAGCGTGCGCCAGGCAATGCCGTCGCCGTCGACGTCGTCGTAGCGTCCCCACTTGCCCTGCAGCTCGGTGAGCTTCTCGGCCGTGAGGACCTTGCCGCGCTTGATGGGCTTCGTCGGATACGTGAACGGATCCGACATCCAGTTGTTCATCCCCAGATCGAGATCGCTCAGCACGAACACCGGCGACTGGAACTCCTCGGCCAGATCGAGCGCCTCGATGGCGAAGTCGAAACACTCGCCGACGCTGGACGGGATGAGCACGATGTGCGCGGTGTCTCCGTGCGAGAGATACGCGACCTGGTTGACGTCGCCCTGCGCGGTGCGCGTGGGCAGTCCCGTCGACGGACCGACGCGCTGGATGTCCCAGATCACGCCGGGCAGCTCGGCGAAGTAGCCCAGACCCACGAACTCGGCCATGAGCGAGATGCCGGGGCCCGCGGTGGAGGTCATCGAGCGCGCGCCCGCCCAGCCGGCGCCGAGGACCATGCCCACGGCTGCAAGCTCGTCTTCGGCCTGCACGACCGCGAACGTGGCCCGGCCGTCTTCCTCGATGCGCGTCTGCCGCGCATATTCAATGATGGACTCGCACAGCGACGACGACGGCGTGATCGGATACCAGGTCACGACGGTCACGCCGCCGAAGATCGATCCCAGCGCCGCCGCGGCGTTGCCGTCGATGATGATCTTGCCCTGCGTGGCGTTCATCCGCTCGACGCGCCACTTGTTCTGGCGCGGCAGGTTGGCCTTCGCGTACTCGAGGCCTTTGTCGATCGCGGCGACGTTGGCGTCGATCGCTTTCTTCTTCCCTTTGAACTGCTTGCCCAGGGCGATCAGGATCTCTTCGCGGTCGATGCCCAGAAGCTCGGCCACGATGCCGACGTAGACCATGTTCGTCAGCAGCTTGCGGAGCTTCGAGTCTTCGGAGAGATCGGCGGCCAGCTTGGCGAACGGCACCTCGAAGAAGACGATGTCGTCGCGGATCGACTTGCAGTTCAGCGGCGCGTCGTAGATGCAGAGGGAGCCGGGCTGCAGGCCTTCGACGTCTTCACGCGCGGTCTGCGCGTTCATGCAGACCATGAGGTCGACTTCCTTCTTGCGCCCGATCCAGCCGTCCTTGTTCGCGCGGATCGTGAACCAGGTGGG
>DATLBM010000532.1:0-2007 GCA_035526885.1 Thermoanaerobaculia bacterium
GGGGAATGCGTTAAAAGCGCCTCGCGTTCGTGGCCCCGTTACCTGCCTTTTACAGGCCCTTAGCTCAGTTGGTTAGAGCGCTACCTTGACACGGTAGAGGTCAGCGGTTCGAGTCCGCTAGGGCCTACCAATCGCACCCAACCACAGCCGCCCGGTCGAAGACCGGGCGGCTTCTTTTTTTGGCGTGCCCGAACAACTCAGCTAAACCATCGAGACGCCGCTCCGGAAGTCGAGCAATGAGTGCTATGCTCCGCGCCCGCCGGACGGGAATGGCTGCCGCGGAGACCGCGTTTCGTTCGGGCGCAAAGGGAACACAGTCCCCTAGCTCAGTTGGTTAGAGCGCTACCTTGACACGGTAGAGGTCAGCGGTTCGAGTCCGCTGGGGACTACCAATCAAACATTCGGTGAACGCCGCCCGCAAGGGCGGCGTTTTTGTTTACTCTGCGATCGTGCTCGCGCTGATCCTCGCCGCAACCATCACCGGGAGCGTCGTTCTCGATGACGCCCCGCTTCCCGGTTGCACCGTGCATCTCGGCGCGCAGAGCGTCGTCACGGATATCGACGGGCGGTACGCGATCTTCGGCGTGCCGGACGGCAAGCAGACCGTCGAGCTCGACCTGCCCGGACTGAAAGCGGATCCGATCACGATCACCGTCGCCGGCCGCGATCTCGACCTCGGCGCGAGGCCGATGAAGAGCGTCGCGACCGATTGCTCGATGACGATCAAGTTCTGCCGCGAGCAACCGCCGCGGTCGATCTGGGACCATCCGATCTGCAGCGAAGCCGACGGCGTCACGGCGCTTTTGCAGGCCAAAGACTACGAGTCGCTTCGCGCGAGCTACCTCGTGACGGAGTCCATCCCCGAGCGCATCCGCGTCGCGGGCGCGCTGCTCGGACACATCTCTGGCGATGCGGCGATGTGGCAGGAGCTCGAAGGCTATGCGCGCGCCGCCGTCCGCCATCCTCGCACCGACTCCGAGTTGGCGCCCGCGTTCATCACCTGGAGCGAGAAACGCGGCGCCGATCCGTGGCTGGCCTGGAACGCCGTGAACAGCGCGCTCCTCGCGATTGCGGAGGACCCGCGCTCGCGCGCGCTGCTGGTCGAGGCACTGGCAACGAGCGACGAAGATCTCGTCGCCACCGCCGTGTACGGTCTCGCCGCACAGCATGACGACGCCGCGCTGCCCGCGATCGAGCGCGCCATCCGGCGCTTCGAGGATCGCGGCATGTTCACCGAGATGCTCAGAGCCGGCGACGACAAAGCGCAGGCGCTCGCCGATAAATTCGGCCCTCCCTGATACTCTCCTCCGCGTGAGCGACATCGCCGTCGAATATCGCGACGTCTCCGTCGCGGGCAGGCTCGATCGCGTCTCCCTCACCGTCGCCCGCGGCGATCGCGTCGCCTACCTCGGCCGCAGCGGCGCCGGCAAGACCACCGCGCTGAAGTTGATCAACGGCCTGGTCGCGCCCACCGGCGGCACGATGCTCGTCGACGGAACCGAAATCGCCGCGCACGATCTCGTCGCCCTGCGCCGCCGCATCGGCTACGTCATGCAGCAGCCCGCGCTCTTCCCGCATCGCAGCGTGTTCGACAACATCGCCACCGTTCCGCGCCTGTTGAACTGGGAAGAGTCGCGCACGCGTGCGGCGGCCGAGGAGTGGATGCGGCAGCTGGAGATGCCGGTGGAGAAATTCGGCGCGCGCTTTCCGCGCATGCTGTCCGGCGGCGAACAGCAGCGCGTGGCCATCGCGCGCGCGATGATCGTCGCGCCGCGCATTCTCCTCTGCGACGAGCCGTTCTCCGCGCTCGATCCCATCATCCGCGCCGAACTGCAATCCCTGTTGCTCGCCGCGACGCGGAGCACCACGCTGATCTTCGTCACGCACGACGTGCGCGAGGCCTTGCGCATCGCGCAGCGGATCGTCGTCTTCGATGCCGGACGGGTCGTCGCCGACACCACGCCCTCCGCGCTCGCGCAGCACGAGCATCCTGTCGTGAGAAGATTC
>DATLBM010000533.1:0-2482 GCA_035526885.1 Thermoanaerobaculia bacterium
GGCAAGCTCGTCTTCGGCCTGCACGACCGCGAACGTGGCCCGGCCGTCTTCCTCGATGCGCGTCTGCCGCGCATATTCAATGATGGACTCGCACAGCGACGACGACGGCGTGATCGGATACCAGGTCACGACGGTCACACCGCCGAAGATCGATCCCAGCGCCGCCGCGGCGTTGCCGTCGATGATGATCTTGCCCTGCGTGGCGTTCATCCGCTCGACGCGCCACTTGTTCTGGCGCGGCAGATTGGCCTTCGCGTACTCGAGGCCTTTGTCGATCGCGGCGACGTTGGCGTCGATCGCTTTCTTCTTCCCTTTGAACTGCTTGCCCAGGGCGATGAGGATCTCTTCGCGGTCGATGCCCAGGAGCTCGGCCACGATGCCGACGTAGACCATGTTCGTCAGCAGCTTGCGGAGCTTCGAGTCCTCGGAGAGATCGGCGGCCAGCTTGGCGAACGGCACTTCGAAGAAGACGATGTCGTCGCGGATCGACTTGCAGTTCAGCGGCGCGTCGTAGATGCAGAGGGAGCCGGGCTGCAGGCCCTCGACGTCTTCACGCGCGGTCTGCGCGTTCATGCAGACCATGAGGTCGACTTCCTTCTTGCGCCCGATCCAGCCGTCCTTGTTCGCGCGGATCGTGAACCAGGTGGGGAGGCCGGCGATGTTCGAGGGGAACATGTTCTTCCCGCTGACCGGGACGCCCATCTGAAAAATCGAGCGCATCAGGACGTTGTTGGACGACTGCGAGCCGGAGCCGTTGACCGTCGCGACATGAATGGTCAAGTCGTTGACGACCGGCTGCGCGCCCGCGCCCACTTCCTCTGCGACGTCGGTCGCGATCAGGGTCTCGGACACAGCGATCTCCTTTGTACGTACGCGGGATTGGACACACGAGGCGGGATGGGATATTCCATTTCGAATCGGGACGCGAGATTGTACATCGTAAGGCGCAGAGTCCTGGCGATCGGCGCGGTGCTGCTGGCACTGGCGCTGGTGGCGCCGTTCTTTTTCGCGCGTCGCGGAAAGGAAATGGACCCGTCGGGGCGCTGGCTCCCGCTGCCGTTCACGCACGACATGCGTCAGCACCTCAGCGTGCTGCGCCAGCTCGACGCGGCCGTGCGCACGGGCGAGCTCTATCCGCGCTGGCAGCCGGAATTCAACAAGGGCTACGGACTGCCGTGGCTGAACTACTACCCGCCGGCGTTCTACTGGCTCGCGGAAGTGTTCTACGCCGCGACACGCGATCCCGTGAACACGATCTTCATCGTCTGCTCACTGATGATGATCGCGTGCGGCGTGGCCACGTACCTGCTGGCGCGGCAGTTTTTCTCCGCGATGGCGGCGGCCGGCGCGGCCGCGATCTACATGCTCGGCCCGTATCACGCGCTGGAGCTGTACTGGCGCGGCGCGCTGCCGGAGCTGACCGGATACTTTTTCGTTCCGCTCGTGCTGCTGTGCGCGTATCGCGCGGGCACGACGCGCGGCGCGCGCTGGATCGCAGCGCTGGGACTCGTGCACGGGCTCTATCTGCTCACGCACATCCCGGTCGCGTATCTCTTCACGATCACCCTCGGCGTGTACGCCGCGGCGTGGGCGGCGATCGAGCGCGACGTGCGCATCGCGCTGCGGGTCTACTGCGGAATGGCGTGGGCGTTCGCGGGGAGCGCGGTGTACTGGCTCGTGGCGGTGCTCGAGAAGAGACACGTCAGCGAGACGTTCTCATTCGACTTTCAATACCACAAGAGCTACGTCGTGCTGGCCGAGGGGGACGGACCGGCGCGATTGAACCTCGCGTTCGTGGCCATTGCGCTCGTGCTGGCGGCGTCATGGCTGATGTCGGGCGCGCAGACCACCACGCACCGGCGCCTCATCCGCGCGTTCGCACTCGGCACGTTGTTCATGGTCACGCCGTACTCGATGTACCTCGCGAAGCTCATCCCGAACATCAACAGCGTGTCGTTCGCGTGGCGCTGGCTGCTCATCGCGGAATTCTTCACGGCGCTGCTCGCGGCGATGTGCGTCGAGCGTCTCCGCACCGCGCATCGTGCGTACGCCGTCTTGTTTTTCGCCGCGCTGGCGTTCTTCGCCTTCACGACCGTGCGCCTGATGTCGCGCGTATTCGACGAGCCCGATCTGGATGCCATCGTGAGCTACGTGGAAACGGGATTCGTCCCCGGCCGCGCCGGCAATCCGAACGATCTGCCCGACAACACGCCGCCCGCCGCGCTCGCACCCGCCGGCGGAACAGTCGACATCGTGAAATGGGAACCGTTGCGGCGCGACCTGTGGGTGACCACGCCCCGCCCGTGCAACCTCCTGCTGCGCACGTATCGCTTCCGCGGTTGGACGGCACGCGTCGACGGACGCCGCGTGGAGCTGGGCATGGATCGCTACGGCGCACAGCTCCTGCCCGTGACGCCGGGACGTCACCACGTGATCGTGACGTTCGAGAATCCGCGCACGCGCAAAGTGTTGGCGATCGTTT
>DATLBM010000534.1:0-2689 GCA_035526885.1 Thermoanaerobaculia bacterium
GGCATTCACGCGCGGCGGGTGATCTTCGCCGGGCCGCAGTTCGTCGCGAAACACGTCATCCCGTCGCGCGACACGCCGCGCTTCGCATACGGCTCGTGGATGGTGGCGAACCTGCACGTGCGCGAGCACCCGTTCTCGCGCGGGTTCCCCGAGGCGTGGGACAACGTGTTGTACGACTCGCCGGGGCTCGGCTACGTCGTGTCCACCCACCAGAGCGGACCCGATCGCGGCCCGACCGTGCTCACGTACTACTACCCGCTGTGCGGAGCCGATGTGCGGGCGCAGCGCGAGCGGCTGCTCTCGACCGGACGCGACGGGTGGGCGGAGATCGCGCTGGCCGATCTCTCCCGCGCGCATCCGGAGCTGCGCTCGCTCGCCACGCGTATCGACGTCATGCGCTGGGGCCACGCCATGGTCCGTCCCGAGCCTCGATTCATCTGGAGCGACGGACGCCGCCGCGCCTCCGAGCCTTTCCACGGCATTCACTTCGCGAACACGGACCTGAGCGGCGTCGCGCTGATGGAAGAGGCCTTGTGGCACGGCGTGCGTGCGGCCGAGGAAGTGCTGGACGAGAGGCCTCCGGCGCCCGGGGCCACGGGCCCCGCCCCCGGCCGCCGGAGGCCCCTCGTCGCGCCTTAGACCTCGAACGTTTCGATCATCCCGCCGCGCATGACCAGCTTCACGGTGCGGTCGTAGACGTCGCGAATCCACACCCGCGAATCCGACGAGTCGACGTCGTGCAGCCGCGCGATCAGCTCCTCCGGCGACTCGATGACTTCGCATTCGCCGTCGTCCGTGATGATGCGGATGGGGAATTCCGGGGACATCGACTAAACTATACGTCCTTCAACGCAGTACCACCCCTCAGCAAGGAGTTCCTCATGTCGGGCCATAGCAAGTGGAGCACGATCAAGCACAAGAAAGGTGCGGCCGACGCCAAGCGCGGCAAGATCTTCACGCGCATCCTCAAGGAAATGACAGTGGCCGCACGCCTCGGCGGCGGTGACCCGGCCGGCAACCCCCGCCTCCGTTCCGCGGTGGCCGAGGCCAAGGCCAACAACATGCCCAAGGACAACATCGAGCGCGCCATCAAGCGCGGCACGGGCGAGATCGAAGGCGCGCAGTACGAAGAGCTGACCTACGAGGGCTACGGTCCCGGCGGCGTGGCCGTCATCGTCGAAGCGCTCACCGACAACGGCAACCGCACCACCCCCGAGATCCGCCGCATCTTCGAAAAACACGGCGGCAACCTCGGCACCCCCGGCTCGGTCAGGTTCCAGTTCGACAAGAAGGGCTACTTCGCGGTCGAGAAGAGCGCGGCGTCCGAGGACAAGCTGATGGAGCTGGCGCTCGAGGCGGGCGCGGACGATCTGCAGACCGACGACGCCGAAGTCTTCGAGGTCTACACCTCGCCCGAGAACTTCGAGGCCGTGCGCCAGGCGCTCGAAGCCGGCAAGATCGCCACCGTCGAAGCCAAGCTGGGCATGATCCCGCAGAACTACATCGCCCTCGACGAGACCAAAGCCAAATCGATGATGAAGCTGCTCGAGGCCCTCGACGATCACGACGACACGCAGGCCGTGTGGTCGAACTTCGACATCCCCGCCGAAATGATGGAAACGGCGTAGAGGCGAGCGATGACTGATGAGAGATGAGCGATGAACGCCTCCTCGTCAAGGCTCATCGCTCACCGTTCATCGCTCCTCTCTGCTTTCCTGTTGGCGCTCGACGTGACGACGCTCGAGCACGCGACCTTCGTGGTTAAGGGCGGCGTGTTCTTCCCGTGATCGTCTTCGCCATCGATCGCTACGAACGCCTGGCCCGCGATCTCGGCGCGGAAATTGGCCGCATCACGCGCAAGCGCTTTCCCGACGGCGAGCATTACCTCCGCGTCGAAGACGAAGTGAACGACCGCGACGTCGTGCTCGTCGGCGGCACGGTCGATCACGACGCCACGCTGGAGCTGTACGACCTGGCCTGCGCGCTCGTGGAGTCCGGCGCGTCCATGCTCACCCTCATCGTCCCGTACTTCGGCTACTCGACGATGGAGCGCGCCGTGCTGCCCGGCGAGTCCGTGATGGCGAAGAATCGCGCGCGCATCCTCTCCTCGATTCCGCGCGCGAAACTCGGCAACGAGATCGTGATGCTCGACCTGCACAGCGAAGGCATCCCGCACTACTTCGAAGGCACGATCCGCCCGTTTCACGTGTACGCGAAGCCGGTGATCGAAGGCCTGGCCCGCGAGCTCGCCGGCCACTCCTTCGTCCTCGGATCGACGGATGCGGGCCGGGCGAAATGGGTGGAGTCGCTGGCGAACGACCTGCGCGTCCCAGCGGCGTTCGTGTTCAAACGCCGCCTCTCCGGCGAGACGACGGAAGTGACGGCGGTGAGCACGTCGCTGCGCGGCGAGACCGTCGTGATCTACGACGACATGATCCGCACCGGCTCGTCGCTGATCAACGCCGCGCGGGCGTATCGCCAAGCGGGGGCGGGCCGTCTCATCGCAATCGCCACGCACGGCGTCTTCGCAGCTGACGGCGCAGCAAAGATTCGCGCAAGCGGATTGTTCGAGAAGGTGGCTGTGACGGACAGCCACCCCAACGCGCACCAGGAAGGCGTGATCGTGCGCAGCGTGGCGCCGCTCTTCGCGCCTTACGTTCGTCGCTGACGCTCGGGGAACGACCCGGAG
>DATLBM010000535.1:0-15389 GCA_035526885.1 Thermoanaerobaculia bacterium
CTTCTGGGCCGGCATTAAGACGCTCACGGACGTTCGGTAGAGCGACGCGCAAGGCGGTCACGCGTGATTTGGCCCAAGGAGCTCGTGCATCGATCTCGTCGAGTTTGGCGCGTGTCTCTTCTCCGCCGTACCCCTTCAGCGCCTCGACTAATTCCCCAAGCCACTCCTGCTCATCCGCCCGATCGATCACACGTGATCGGACCGTCACGAGCGTGCCTACCGCCAGTTCGTCTAGTTTTCGTCCCGTCGCGTCACGTAGAAATGTGCGGAAATCGTCGATCGTCGAGAACATCGACGAGACGATGGCCAACAACGCCTTCCTCTGCTCGAAGTCGAACGGCATCGGAACGATATTCGAAGCGAGTGCATTATGCATGGTTTCGCATCGTCGATCACCATGGACGGCGCGGGCGGCGTTATCGCACGCTCCGCATGGCGATCACTTGTTGGTGAACTCAGGAATCATTCTAACGGAGCGCGCGTCGCGATTAGGCCCCCACGTTCATCGCGAGAATTTCGCTGTCGCGCTCGACGGTCAGGTACTCCGCGAAGGAGTAGTCGTAATGCGACGCTGTCATCAGGCGGTAGGATACCGCCGCGCGAAATGCGAGCCGTCATCACCGGCGCGTCTTCCGGCATCGGCCAGGCCATCGCGCGCGAGCTTTCGAAGCGCGGGTGGGAGCTTCTGCTGCTCGCGCGGCGTGTGGACCTGATCGAGAAGCTGCCGCATTCGGAGGCGGTGCAGTGTGATGTCACGGACGCGGAGGCGGTGAAGCATGCGGCGTCGGGCGCGTTCGATCTGGCCATCGCCAACGCGGGTGTGGGCATTCGCAATCACGCCGAGGGATTCAATCTCACCGACGCCGAACAGGTCATTCGCGTGAACGTCCTGGGCATGATGTACCTGTACGACGCCGTGATTCCGTCGATGATCGAGCGGCGTTCCGGACGCTTCGCCGGCGTGGCCTCACTGGCCGGTCTGCGCGGACTGCCGTCCGCCGCGCCGTACTCCGCGAGCAAGGCCGCGATGCAGGCATTTCTGGAAGCGTCACGCGTCGAGCTCGCGCAGTTCGGCGTCGGCGTGAGCATCATCAATCCCGGATTCGTGACCACGCCCATGACCGAGAAGAACCGCTTCAGGATGCCGTTTCTCATCAACGCCGAGCGCGCGGCGCGCATCATCGTGGACGGGCTGGAGCACGGCAAACGCGTGATCGAGTTTCCGCGCCCGATGTCGCTGCTGATGCGGACGATGCGCCTGGCGCCCGACGCGCTGTACGATCGCATGATGCGCTCCGCGGGAAGGAAACGATGAAGCCGACGATGATGGTCCGCCTCTGGTCACTCCAGAACGTGTTTCTGCTCTGGCTGGTGCGACCGAAGATCGTGGAGCTCAGCCCGGAGCGCTGCATCGTGAAGATCCCGCTCAACTGGATCACCCGGCGCCGCGACATCCACGCTATGTACCTCGGCACGCTCTGCATGGGCGCCGACGTCGCGGCGGGACTCATCGCCTTTCATCTGGTCGCCGAGAAAAAGGCGCGCATCAACTTCATCTTCAAGGACCTGCGCGCCGAGTTTCTGAAGCGCGCCGAGGGCGATGTGCTGTTCACGAACGACGACGGACCGCTGGTGCAGGATCTCGTGCGCCGCGCGCTGGAGAGCGACGAGCGTCACGAGGCGACGGTGCACGTCACCGCGACCGTGCCGTCGAAGCTCGGCGACGAGGCCGTGGCGAAGTTCGAGCTGACCCTGAGCGTGAAGAAGAAAAGCCGCTAGCGCAGCAGCATCCGGAACGCGCGCAGGGCCGCGGGATGGAAAATCGTCGCGTGTCCCTCTTCCGGCATGGCCTCGTACTGCACGCGATTGGCCTCGCGCGCGGCGCGCACGAAACGCTCCGTGAGATCGAGCGCGGCGTCTTTGCTCGCCGCGATGAACAGCGATTTGTTCGCGGCGCGGATGCGCTCATCGACGAGCTTCCCGTCGTTCCACCAGACGCTCGGATCGACGGCAATGTACGTGTCGAAGAGCTCCGGCTGCAGGACGAACGTCTCGACGACGAAGAGTCCGGCCAGCGACTCGCCGACGATGGCGCGCTCCTTCGTCGTGCGATAGCGCTTGTCCACCGACGGCATCAACTCGTCGCTGATGAATTTGCGGAAGTTCGCGGAGCCCGCGGTCATGTCGCGGCGGCGGTCGGTGTTCTCGATGCCGACGAGGATGAACGGACGCATGCCGGCGTTGCCGCTCAGCACCTGCACCAGTCCGGCGATGTGCAGAAAGTCTTCGCGCAGGCCGCCGTCCGGCATGTACAGCACGGGCAGGCGCGCGTCTTTCGCGTACGCGGCGGGCAGATAGACGTTGATGCGCCGCTCTTCGCGCAGCACCTTCGAGCGGAGGGTGAACGTCTGGCCGATGGTGAGCGGCGCGGCGTGGACGTTGAGGGCCAGGAGCGCGAAGAGGAACGTTTTCACTTCGAGGTCAGCTCTTCGTGCAGCGTCGTGATCCACGCATCGGACTTGATGAAGCCGCCGCCCCACGAATCCCACGCCGCGAGCACTTTGTCCGCCTTCAACTGATCGAGCGACTTGCCGGCGGCCAGTCCGCTTTCCACGGCGCCCATCGTGCCGCGGAGCATGGCCACGAACGCGCGCAGCCCGTTTTTGTCGGACAGCGGACCGTGTCCGGGGATGACCTTCGCGTCGTCGGGCATCATGGCCAGCATGTGATCGACGTTCGCGATCATGCCGCGCACGCTGCCGCCATTCTCGCGGTCGACGAAGGGGAAGGTGCCGTTGAAAAACTGATCGCCCATGTGCACGACGTTCGACTTGGTGAACCAGATCACCGCGTCTCCGTCGGTGTGTCCGTGCGGCGTGTGCACCGCCTTCACGTCCTCGCCGTTCAGGTGCAGGGTCACGCTTTCGTCGAACGTGAGCACCGGCAGCGCGCCGATGGGCGCGGGCGGTACGGCCTCACCATGCACGGTCGTGCCCGAGGCCAGGCGCTTGCGCACGTTCTCGTGCGCGATGATGGGCGCCGACTTGCCGAAGAACTCGTTCCCGCCCGTGTGATCGCCGTGGTAGTGCGTGTTGACGATGAAGCGCACCGGCTTCGGCGTGATGGCGCGCAGCGCGGCCTCGATCTTCGGAGCGAGCGGCGCATACTGATCGTCGATGACGATGATGCCGTCGTCGCCGACCGAGACGCCGATGTTGCCGCCCATGCCGGTGATCATGTAGACGGTGCCTGCGACTTTCTGCGCCTTCACCTCGACTTTGCTGAAGTCGCGCTGGGCGAGGAGAGACGTGGCGGCGAAAGAGAGAATCAACAGGTACGTTCCGCGCATGACAGGCGGATCATAGAACGATGGAACTGCCGGAGCGCCTCCTCGACACCATCGCCGAGTCGCGCGCGAAAGTGTGCATCGGCTATCCGTGGTGGCTCCGCCCCTTCCTCATGCGTGACGTCGTCGCCATCACCCTCGGCCGCCGCATCTACGTGCGCCAGGCGATGGCGGTGGCATCGCTCGAAAAGCTGCTGCGGCACGAGCTCGCGCACGTGCGCCAGGTGCATCGGCACGGACTGATCGGGTTCCTGGTCCGCTATCTCGTCGAGTTCGTGCGGCACTGGATGCGGCTCCGCGACGTGTCGAAGGCCTACAGGGCCATCAGCTTCGAGATCGAGGCGTGGGCCGCCGAAGACCTATAATTCGTTGGATTGATTCAATTTCATTCACTCGAAACGCCGCAATTGGAGCGCTTTCTCGAGCGCCACAAGGCTGGACTGTCGCTCAAGGACGACGTCGATCTCGATCTCGTGCTGAGGCAGATTCTGCAGAAGGCGTTCGAGTTCGTGCCGTCGGAGTCGGGCTCGATCCTGCTGGACGACCCGTTTCGCAAAGTGGCCTCGCGGCGTGACAACGAGCTGGTGTTCATCGCCACCTTCGGCGAGTCGAGCAGCAATCTCGTGGGCCAGAGATTGTCGGCGCGGCACGGCATCGTCGGCCGCGTCTATCAGAACGGCACGCCGTATCTCTCCGCCGACGCGCAGAGCGATCAGTACTTCTACAACAACATCGACTCGCAGATCGGGTACACCACGCATTCGATCGTGGCCGTGCCGATCTACATCGGCAAGCACGTCTGCGGCGTGCTGGAGCTGATCAATCGCCTGGAAGGAAAGACGTTCACGCGGCGGGACATGACGCTGCTGGAGATCTTCGCGGGCTACACGTCCTTCACGCTGCAGAACGCGCTGGACGCGAAACGCGCGCATGAGCTGGCGAAGAAGGACGATCTCACCGGTCTTTACAACGACCGCTGGTTCCACGTGCGGCTCACGGAGACGCTGTCGGACGCGCGCCAGAGCGGCCGCGATGCCATCCTGCTCTTCCTCGATCTCGATCGCTTCAAGGTCATCAATGACTGCCACGGACATCTGGCCGGCAGCCAGGTGCTGCGCGAGGTGGGATTTCTCCTGAAGCGCATCGTGCAGCATCCCGAGGCGACGGTGGCGCGGTACGGCGGGGACGAGTTCGTGATGGTGCTGCCGTCGACGCCGATGGAGGATGCGCTTCGCATCGCGGATGAGATCCGCCGCGCCATCGAGTCCACGGCGTTCCTGTCGCGCGAGTGGGGATTCTCGATGCCGCCGCTGCATCTGGCGGGCGTCCTCACCGCGTCGATCGGCATCGCGCGCTATGTCCCCGATCCCGCCGCGGACACGCCGGTGGAGCTGGAAAAGGGAGAGCTGCTCCGCCGCGCCGACGCCGCCATGTACCGCGCCAAATCCCTCGGCAAAAACCAGTGCGTGATCTGGAGCGAGGGCTTCCTGCCGGCGCCGGGGAGCGCGCTGAGCGACGCGGCGCAAACGTAGTCGCCAGGTGCACACGGGCGAGGGCATTCGCTGGCCCGCCGTCTGCTATCGTGATTTCGGAGTTCCCCCCAACCCTTTGAGGAGGTTTCACCTTGGGAAAAATCACGGCTGAATACATCTGGATCGACGGACAGAAACCGACCGCGAAGCTTCGTTCGAAGACGAAGATTCTCGATCATCCCGTCAAGAAACTGGACGAGATCCCCGAGTGGGGATTCGACGGTTCCAGCACCCAGCAGGCCAGCGGTCACTTCTCCGATCTGCTCCTGCGTCCCGTCAAGTTCATCCCCGATCCGCTCCACCGCGAGAACGACGTCCTCGTTCTCTGCGAGGTGCTGAACCCCGACGGTTCCGTGCACTGGAGCAACACCCGCGCGGCGCTGCGCGAGGTCTCCGAAAAATACAAAGATCACGATCCGTGGTTCGGGATCGAGCAGGAGTACACGCTCTTCGAAGGGAATCGCCCCATGGGCTGGCCGGATCACGGCTTCCCCGCGCCGCAGGGCGGCTACTACTGCGGCGTCGGCAGCGACGAAGTGTTCGGCCGCGACATCGTGGAGGCGCACGCGGATGCCTGCATCCGCGCGGGCATCCACATCGTGGGCACGAATGCCGAGGTGATGCCGGCGCAGTGGGAGTTTCAGATCGGCGCCATCGGTCCGCTCGACGTGGCCGACGAGCTGTGGCTCGCGCGCTGGCTGCTGTACCGCATCGGCGAGGAGTTCGAAGTCAGCGCCACGCTCTATCCGAAGCCGGTCAAGGGCGACTGGAACGGCGCCGGCGCGCACACGAACTTCTCCACGAAGGAGATGCGCGAGCCGGGCGGCATGAAGATCATCGAGGCGGCGATGAGCAAGCTGGAGAAGCGTCACGACGCGCACATCGGCGTGTACGGCGCGCACAACGAGGAGCGCCTCACGGGTCTGCACGAGACGGCGCCCATCACGCAGTTCCGCTCGGGCACGAGCGACCGCGGCGCCTCCATTCGCATCCCCATGGCCACCTCGAACCTCGGCTACGGCTACTTCGAGGATCGCCGTCCCGCCGCGAACATGGATCCGTATCAGGTCTGCGCGGCGCTCATCGAGACCGTGTGCGGTAACTACTGATGTCGGTGGAGGACAGGCACTCCTGCCTGTCCTCCACCTAGGTTTCGTCCTCGACGCCGAGGTGCCGCACGTCGACGCGGTGCACTCCCTCCAGCGCGACCAATCGCTCCTCCAACGGACTGAGATCGACCGATTCCGAGGCGCGCAGCACGACGCGTACGATCACGCGCTCGAGGCTGCGCTGCACGGAGCGGCGCAGCGCGGGTCCGTAAGGTTCCCACGCTTCGTTGATCTCCGGCAGCGCGCCTTCGTCCGACTCCACGCGCAGCTCGAAGCGTCCCGGCGCCTCGCGGTGGCGAAAGCGGCGGATCTGCTGCTCGACGCCGCGGCCGACGATCTGCGTCACCACGATCACCGCGGCCAGCGTGACCGCGAGCGTGATCTGTCCGAGGCCGGCGGCGACGCCGACGCTGGCGTCGGCCCAGAGCGTGGCGGCGGTGGTCAGTCCCTGCACCGTGAGGCCGCGATGCATGATCACGCCCGCGCCGAGGAAGCCGATGCCGCCGACGACGGCGGCGGCGATCTGTCCGGGATTGTGATTGCTGGCGCCGAACGTGTTCGACAACATGGCGAACGCCGCCGATCCGACGGCGACCAGGGACATCGTCTTGAGTCCCGCCTGCTTCTGACGCCACTCGCGCTCGACGCCGATGATGGCGCCGAACGCGAGTGCGATCAGGAGGCGATAGATGCAGACATCCGCGTCGATCACTGCGCGCCGCTGCGACTCATGGCCGGAATGCCCAGCCAGAACCCCGCGGGGTACATCGTGTAGCCCTGCAGGTCCTTGTCCATCACTGCCACGTTGATCTGGTGATACAGCGAGATGTACGGCAGGTCTTCCTGCACGATGCGCTGGATGTCGCCGTAGATCTGCTTGCGTTTGGTGCGGTCGAACGTCGCGCGTCCGTCAGCGATCAGCTGATCGACTTTCGGATTGTTGTAGTACCCGCGGTTCTGTCCCTCGGGCGGCACGTTCTTCGAGTGGAAGATGACGTAGTAGAAGTCGGGATCCTGAATGCCGTTGCGGCTCAGCGAGTACATCTGGAAGTTGCCTTTCGACACGTCCTCCATGAACGTCCCGAACTCGTTGGTCTGGATCTCCATCTTGATGCCGACCTGCTGCAGCATCTGCTGGATCATCTGCGCGCGCAGGTTCGCTTCCGTGTCCGTCGACGTCTTCATGCTGATCGTGAAGCGCGGGCGCGGACCGTCGCCGTCGGGATCCTTGAAGCCCGCCTGATCCAGGAGCTGCTTGGCCTTGGCGGGGTTGTACTCATACGTCGGCAGGTTCGTCGCGCGCGCCCAGTGTCCCTCGCCGAACATCGTGTCGGTGGGAACGCCGTAGCCGCGCAGGAGGTCCTTCACGATGCGGTTGCGATCGATGGCGTGCGCGATGGCGCGGCGCACCTCGACCTTGGACAGCGTCGGATCCTTGAGATTGAAAGCCAGGTACTGCCACACCGATCCGGCCTTCTTCACCACCTGATGCTTCGGGCTGCTCTCGAATTCGGCGACGTTCTCGAACGGGATCTGGTTGATCTCCAGGTCGAGCGTGCCGCGGCGCATCTCCAGGACCATGGTGGTCATGTCGGGGATGATGCGCACGGTCAGATGCTTGATCTTCGGCGCGCCCTGGTGCCAGAACTCCGAGGCTTCGAGCTCGACGGATTCGTCGGTCTTGAACGAGACGACCTTGTACGGCCCGGAGCTGACGAACTTCGTCTTGGCGACGTTCGTGTCCGTGCCCTGCGGCACGATGCCCATGTTCAGGTTGTCGAACAGGCCGCCGTTCGGTTCCTTGAGATGAAAGACGACGGTGTGTGCGTCCTGCGCCTCGATGCTCTCCACGGCCGAGTAGCCGGACTTTTTCGATGACGTGAAGTCCGGCGCCATGACCGAGTCGTACGTCCACTTCACGTCCTGCGCGGTGAGCGGTCTGCCGTCCTGGAACTTCGCGTTCGGGTTGAGGTGGAAGATGACCGTGCGGTCGTCCGGCGTCTCCCATCGATCGGCCAGGTCGGGCGCGTAGTCCATCTCCGGCGTCACGCGCACCAGGCCGCGGCAGCAGAGATCGAAGATGCGTCCCGAGGCGTTGTCGTTGCCGACTCGGGGATCGAGGTTGGCGGGGCTGGACTTCAGTCCGATGACGACGCGATCGCTATTGCCGGCGCCGCCGCCGCTGCTGCCGTTCTTTTTCTCGCCGCCTCCGCAGGCGCCGAGCATCACGGCCGACGAGACGGCCGCGACCATGACCAACTGGCGAATTTTCATCGTGTTACTCCTCCGAGGCGGGCGTTACAAGAGAAGTGCCGAGTATCATGCGCCGCGTATGTCCTTCGCAAGAATCACCTTGGCGGCGCTGCTCCTCACCGCCTCCGCCGCGTACGCGCAACAGCAGAAAGTCATCGTCCTCGGCTTCGACGGCGTCGACGCCCGCTACACCGAGAAATGGATGAACGAGGGGAAGCTCCCGAACCTGGCCAGACTGCGCGCGCAGGGAACGTTCCGCCCGCTGCTGCCGACCACGCCCGCACAGACGCCGGTGTCGTGGTCGACGTTCTCGACAGGCATCGATCCGGGACGTACGGGCATCTTCGATTTTCTGCGCCGCGATCCGAAGACGTACCTGCCCGTGTTCGCCGCGTTCGACGAGACGACCGAGCCGCTGCTGTTCGGCAAGCGCAACGCGCTGTTCATCTCTCTGATCGCGCTGCTGCTGTTCGCGATCATCGCCGCGATTCTGATGTTGATGGGCCGCCGCACCGGCGGGGTGATGACCGTGATCGCCGGTCTCATCATCGGCGGCGCGCTGTTCGCCGTCGTGGCGAAGTACATCCCTTCGACGCGGCCGGGCGTCATCAATCGCCGCCAGGGCATTCCGTTCTGGGAAGCCGCGGCGAAGAGCGGCAAGAAAGCGACCATCGTGCACGTGCCGGTCACGTTCCCCGCCAACGACTTTCACGAAGGCCACATGCTCTCCGGCCTGGGCGTCCCCGACATCTCCGCGCGCGTCGGCAAGCCGTTCTACTTCACCTCGGAGCTCGACTTCCATCGCGCCGGCAACAACGAGTTTTCGATCGAGGTGGTGCAGCTCGAGGACAACAAGGGCGTCATCAACACGAAGATCCAGGGTCCGCCGAACAAGCTGTTCAAGGAGCCGGAGTTCATCTCCATCCCCATGACGCTCACCGTCGCCGCGGATCGCAACTCCGTGAAGATCGACGTCAGCGACAAGTCGTACACGCTCAGGGCGGGGCAGTGGACGGGCTGGGTGGACTTCGTGTTTCCGTTCAATCCGCTGATCAAGGTGCACGGCATCAGCCGCTTTCACCTGATCTCGGTGCAACCGGAGATCAAGCTGTACCTGTCGCCCATCAACTTCGATCCGCGCGCGCTGCCGCCGGGATTCAGGATCTCCACGCCGGCCGATTGGGCGCCGCAGCTCGCGGAAAAGCACGGGTTGTACAAGACGATCGGATGGCAGACCGACACGTGGGCGATCTCGGAGGGATTTGCGTCGGAGCAGATGTTCTGGGACGACATGGAGTGGACCGTCAAGCAGTCGCGAAAATTGTTCGACTCGTTCCTCGCCGGCGACGACGACCTGATCGTGCAATGCTTCGAGTTTCCCGATCGCGTGGGCCACGTGTTCTGGCGCACCGTCGATCCGAAGCATCCCGCGTACGACCCGAAGACCGCTGCGCAGTGGGGCGATGCGTTGCTGAAGTCGTATCAGCTCATGGATCAGATCGCGGGCGACGCGATGAAGGCCGCCGAGAAGAAGAACGCGCTGCTGGTGGTGGTGTCCGATCACGGTTTCGCGTCGTTCCGCCGCAGTGTGCACTACAACACCTGGCTGGTGCTGAATCGCTACATGACGCTGAAGACGGGCGTCGAGGCGAAAGAGCGCAACCTGGAGATGCTCTTCGATCAGGGCCAGTTCTGGGAGAACGTCGACTGGTCGAAAACGCGCGCCTACGCACTGGGCCTCGGCGAGGTGTACGTCAACCTGAAAGGCCGCGAGTCGCAGGGCATCGTGGAGCCGGGCGGCGAATACGACGCTTTGAAGCAGGAGCTGAAAACGAAGCTCGTGGCGATGGTCGATGAATCCACGGGCGAACATCCCGTGCGCCGCGTGGTCACGCGCGAAGAGGTCTACAAAAAGTTCGACCCGAACATGATCCCGGACCTCTTCGTCATGAACAACGACGGCTACCGCGTGTCCTGGCAAACGTCGCTGGGCGGCGTCCCGAAGAACGTGTTCGAGGACAACAAAGCGGTGTGGAGCGGCGACCACTGCTCGGTCGATCCCGAGATCGTGAAAGGCATCTTCTTCACGAACCGCAAGCTCACGTCCGACCGCGTGCCGTACATCGGGGATGTGTATCCGACCGTGCTGAAGGCGCTGGGCGTGCAGCCGCCGTATCAGTTGGATGGGGTAGAGTTACGTTAGAGATGGATCTCGACAAGCTCGTTGAGCTTTGCGCGGCGATGAATCGCGAGGGTGTCGAGTACATTCTGTTCGGAGGTGCTGCGGTAAACCTTCACGGCATTTTCCGAGTCACCGAGGATTTTGACTTCTTCGTCACACCGGCGGCCACCAATGTTGCTGCGATCAAACGCGCGTTGAAATTGGTTTGGCCCGATCCTGAGATCGATGAGATCCGTGACGACGACATGCTTGGAGAGTATCCGTCCGTACGCTATTGCCCTCCCGGCGATGAGACGTTGTACATTGATTTCGTGTCCCGTCTCGGGGAGATGTTCACATTCGCCGATCTGGAGTCGGAGACGCACGTCGTCGAAGGAGTCCCCATCCGACTCGCCACTCCCGCCACACTCGATCGAATGAAGCGCGGAACCGTACGGTATAAAGATCGAGACGATGCCGCGCGTCTGCGGCGAAAGTTCAACCTTCCGGAGGAGTGATGCCGGTTCGAAAGTTCCGATCGATCGACGAATGGCAAAATGCCAAGGACGAGCAATGGCTCGATTGCAACGATCCACGCGTCGCGCAACGGATACGCGACCATTGGAATCGTTGGTCACGGTTGGTCCCTCTCGGCATCCCGGCCGGCGTTCGGAAGTACCGTTCCGCCGAAGAAGCGGAAGCCGAACGCGACGAGTGGGAGAGCGCCCGCATGTCGCGCATCCGCGCCCTCCGCAAGCAATAAATGGATTACAAACGCCTCCTCACCCAGGTCGAGCGCACGCTCGAGCAGATCGACACGACCGAGTCGCCGTTGACCACCGTGGCCCAGATCGCCGAGACCATCGCCGCGAATTTTCGCGATGAATTGGGGATCACGGGCGGGCGTGTGTACGAGTCACGTGACGAGTGGTACGAGCTCGTGGCGCGGTTCGGTCCGCAGCACGAGGGCGAGCTCGGGATCGACGTCCCGAAAAAATACAAGCCCATCGAGCTCGTGCTGGAGAACGGGATCGTGGTCATGGATCCGAGCGATCCCGGCTTCGATCCCATCCTCGAAGGAAAGCTCGGCGCACAACGCTTCTGCGCGATCGCCGTCGCGGACGAGGACTACATCATCGCGTTCAACGTCTCGCCGGAGCTCGGGCGCGAGGACATCCTCTTCTCGCTGAACCTGATCCGCTACGCCATCAACCAGAAGGTGCGTGCGCAGTGGTACGAGTCGCTGATCGTCGAGGCGCAGCGCATCCAGCAGTCGATTCTGCCGCAACGCGTGCCGCAGTATGCCGGCTACGACATCTGGGGCCGCACGGTGCCGGCGGAGATCGTCAGCGGCGACTTCTACGACTTCATCCCCGTCTCCGAAAACGTCCTCGGCATCGCCATCGCCGACGGCTCCGGCCACGGCCTGCCCGCGGCGCTGGTCGTGCGCGACGTCTACATGGGACTGCGCATGGCCACGGACCGCGACTTCAAGATCATCCGCACGATGGAGAAGCTGAACAACATCATTCACCGCGGACGGCTGACCACGAAGTTCGTGTCGCTCTTCTACGGCGAGCTGGAAACGGGCGGCATCCTCATCTACTGCAACGCGGGCCACAATCCGCCGTTCATCGTGCGCGAAAAAAGCGTCGAGTTTCTGCGCAACGGCGGCCCGGTCCTCGGTCCCACCCCCGACGCCACGTACACGCGCGGGTTCGCGCAACTGCAGCCCGGCGACCTGCTCTGCATGTACACGGACGGCATCATCGAAGCGCACGACCGCAACGAGCGCGAGTTCAGCACGGACCGCCTGGTGCGCGCCGTGAAAGCGAACCGTACGCGCACCGCGCAGGAGATCGGCCAGGACGTGCTGGCCCGCGTGGCGAAGTGGGGCAGGGAGGGACAGGACGATCGCACGATCGTGGTCGTCAAGGCGATTTGATGGCGGACGTTCTCTACTTCAACGGCCGGTTCACCACCACCGACGAGCGAGTCCTCGGCGTCGAAGACCGCGGCTTCCAGTTCGGCGATGCGGTGTACGAGGTCTTCAAGTTCGCCGGCAGGAAGCCCGTCTTTCTCCTCGATCACTACCGCCGCATGGAACGCTGTCTGCGCGAGATCGAGATCACCTGTCCGTGGACCGAGCCGGAGTTCGCATCGACGATGAGAGACCTCCTCGATCGCACGCAATTCGACGAGGGCATCGTCTACATCCAGATCTCCCGCGGAGAAGCGCCGCGCGCGCACTTCTGGCCCGAGGGTCTGGCACCCACGGTCATCGCGTATTCACGTGCGTTCTCGTTTCCCGACGCGCAGAAGAAAGAGGGCGGCATCCGCATCATCACGACGGAAGACCGGCGCTGGCATTTCTGCAACGTGAAGTCGGTGAACCTGCTCGCCAACGCCATCGGCAAGAAAGCGGCGCAGCGCGCATCGGCCGACGAAGTGGTGTTCATGGACGCGGGCTTCGTCCGCGAAGGCGCGAGCTCGAACTTCTTCGCCGTGAAGAACGGCGGCATCGTCACGCATCCGCTGGACGAGCGCATCCTCCCCGGCGTGGTCCGCGACCGCGTCATCGGACTCGCGCTCAGTGCGAAAATCCGCGTCGACGAGCGCCCGCTCCGCGAAGCGGAGCTGTTCGACCTCGACGAAGCCTTCATCACGAGCACGACGCAGGGCGTGATGCCGGTCTCCGAAATCGACGGCCGCGTGATCGGCAACAGCCGCCGAGGCGAAGTGACGACGGAGCTGCAACGCCGCTTCGACGCGCTCGAAGCTCAAAGCTAGACGCTTCGCTGGAAGACGACGAGAGCGCCTCCGGCGGGCCGGCGCGGCCGGCAGCGCTTGTCGGCCCCGCCGGGCCGCACGCCTGCCGCACGGAACGCGGCTCTCGGCAGCCGCACGTGTTGCCGTAAGCGCTGCCGGCCGTGCCGGCCCGCCGGAGGCGCCCCGGTCGTCTCCCCACCGGAGCGTCTAGCATGTATCGTTCGCGCCGACATGAACGTTGAGCAACTGATCGACGACGGCGAGGAGGCGCTCGCCGAGGAAAAGTACGAGCGGGCGCAGCGCATCGCGCAGAAGATCATCGACGCGCGGCACTCTTACGGGTTCGAGCTGATGGCGCGTGCGTTTCGGGCACAGGAGAACTTTCCTCGCGCGATCGCGGTGCTGCAGGAGGGCGTGGCGAAGGCGCCGCGCGCGTGGCCGCTTTGGATGCTGCTGGGCGAGTACTGCTCCGATCACGGCGAGTACGACAAGGCGCTGCTCGCGTACGACACGGCGCTGGGAATCGAGGGCGTCGAAACCGATGAAGTGCATCTCAACGCCGCGATCGTGCACGAGCGGGCCGGGCGTCCCGAGGATGCGCTGATGCGCCTGCATGAAGTGCGCGGGACGGATCGCGACATCGCCATGGAGGCTGCGCGCGTGCGTGCGGAGATTCTGCTCGAGACCGAGCGTCCCGACGCCGCGGCGGCCGCGGCCAAGGCCGGACTGGGTCGCGCGGACCACGAGACCTCGGCGGAGCTCATCGCGCCGCTGCACGCGGCCATGGCCAAGGCGGCCTTCCTCAAGAACGATCGCGACGCGGCGCTGCGTCACGCGTGGGAGGCGATCGAGCACGACGCCGATGACACCGCGCTGTGGCTCATCCGCGAGATCGAAGGCGAGTACTCGGACGACGCGAAGTACTTTCGCATCCTCGTGAACGGACGCGTGCCCGCCGATCGCTTCGACGCGCTGGAGTCGCAGGGCTTCTGGCGGAAGTTCGACGTCGTCGCGGACGACGAAGAGGAGGCCATGCGCTTCATCGCGCGCGTCGAGCCGCCCGCGTTCCGCGAGGCCCTGCGTGCGGACGAAGTCGATATCACGGAAGCCGAGCCCGATCAGCCGAAAGGCGTGTACTGGTCTTCGGCGCACGCGTTCTACAAAGAAGGCGACGAGTGAGACACGTCGTGACCGAGGGGCAGGCGCTGCTCGATGCGCTGTCGCGCCTTTTTCCCGAGTCGTCGAAAACGACGCTGCGGCAGATGCTGCAGAACGACCGCGTGCGCGTGAACGGCGTCGTCGAGAAGAATGCGCGCGCGGAAGTGGACCTCGACGACCTGATCGAGGTCGGGCAGAAAGCGATCCAGCCGCCGCTGCCCTCGGGACTGGCGATCCTGCACGAGGACGACGACGTGATCGTCGTCCTCAAGTCGAACGGCTTGCTCACCGTGGCCACGGAGCGCGAGCGCGAGGCGACCGCGCAGGCGTACCTCAACGCGTATCTGAAAGCGAAAGGCGAGGAGCGCATTCATGTCGTCCATCGCCTCGACCGCGAGACGTCGGGCGTGCTCGTGTTCGCGAAAAACTTCGAGGCGCGCGAGGCGTTGAAGGAGAAGTTCGCGGAGCACGACATCGAGCGGGTGTACGTCGCGGTGATCGAAGGCGCGCTCGATCCGCCGCGCGGCACGTTCCGCTCGCATCTGCGCGAGCGGAAGGACCTGCGCATGGAGAGCGTCGACGAGCTCACCGCCGACGCGAAGCTCGCCGTCACGCACTACCGCACCATCGAAACCAACGGCCGCTTTTCCCTGCTCGAGATTCGCCTCGAAACGGGCCGCAAAAACCAGATCCGCACGCACCTCGCCGAGGCTGGCCATCCCATCGCCGGCGACCTTCTCTACGGCAGCGCCATCAACCCCCTCGGGCGCCTGGGCCTGCACGCAAAGCTCCTCGGCTTCGATCATCCGAAGAGCGGGAAGCGCATGGTGTTCACGGCGCCCGTGCCGAAGGGTTTCGTCGCGCTCACGCGCGCTGCGGTGTCATCCTGAGCGAAGCGCAGCGGAGTCGAAGGACCTTCCAGCGCGCCACGAAGCCAAGGGGAAGGTCCTTCGACCGTCCTCCGCTTCGCTGCGGCGGCTCAGGATGACACGAGCCCCAGTGTCATCCTGAGCGAAGCGCAGCGGAGTCGAAGGACCTTCCAGCGCGCCACGAAGCGAAGG
>DATLBM010000536.1:0-3532 GCA_035526885.1 Thermoanaerobaculia bacterium
CACCGTGATGACGGCGCGCCCGCCGCCGTCCAGTCCCGCGAACGCACTCCGCTCATCGCGCGCAGGACGCGGGCGCAGCAGCAGAAACAGAACGACGGCGAGCACGATCGCCGCGGGGACGAGCATCGGCGCGATGCGGCGGCGCGGCGCTGTCACGAACGAGAGTCTGCGCAGCGACTCGCGCAACTGCGCGGCGTCGTCGAGAAAGGCACGGCATTCGCCGCAGGAGTCGATGTGCGTGCGATCCACGGCCGCGCCGTCGAACACGGCGGACGTTTCTTCGAGATGCGGACAGTTCATGCGCGTCTCCCTTCGGACAGCGCGGCGCGCAGGGCCTGGCGCGCGCGAAAAATGTCGGACTTCACTTTGGCCACGCTGACATCGAGCGTGGCGGCGATCTCGTCGTAACTCATCTCTTCCCATTCGCGGAGTAGCAGCGCCGCACGGTGATCCGGCCGCAGCCTGGCCACCTCGGCGGCCACGCGGCGCTGCCGCTCATCGCGCTCGACGAGGGCGTGCGGGTCCTCGTCCGGCGCGGCCGGACGGAGAAACACGCGCCACCGGTCGCGAATCGAGACGCGGCGCAGCTCGTTGAGGGCCAGATTGCGCGCGACGCGAAAGAGCCAGAAGCGCACGCGATCGCCTTCCGGCGCGGCCTCGCCGCTGGAGTGCAATCGCAGAAAGACGTCCTGCGCGACGTCGGCCGCGTCGCCGCGTCCCGCGAGCATGCCGCGCAGGAACCGCACGACCTGCGCGTGATGCGCGGCGTACGCGGCGGCGAAGAGCTCGTCGGTCATCTGTCGAGGTAAGACAGATGACCGACGCGAAAGTTGCAGCTACAGGTCGTTCGAGAGCTCGATGAACTCGTAGATGAAGTTGCCCGTTCCCAGCGCGTCGGAGAACTCGCTGATGAACGCGCCCTTGCCGCACGGCGCGGGCGCGCCCGTGCCGGGGCTGCCGGTCGACGACGCGGTGCGCGTCCAGCTCGTGGAGAGACTGGCCGCGGCGCACGCGTTCGTGCGTTTGAGCGACTCGCCGGCGCTGGTGCCCATGGCCACGGTGATGCCGTCGACGCGCGTGCTGCTCGCGTTGCGCAGGTCGTAGGTCTCGCTGCCGTTGATCTGCGGCATGGTGTCGGCGGAGTTGAGGTAGACGACGTTCGCGCCGAGGGTCACGCCCCAGAAGGTCTCGAACTGCGCCTTGGTGGCGTTGCGGCCGATGATCAGGTAGCCGCGCGACGGGATGGTGGTGCCGGCGGGGATCGTGTACGTGAGCGTGGCGTTGGCCTGCACGATCGACCAGCCGCCGACGTTCATCGGCACGCCGTTGCTCACGGTCACGCTCACGTTGGCCGAGGTGCCGATGTTGGTGGCGGCGTCGTAGGCCTTCGTCGAGAGCGTGTGCGCGGCGTTGGTGGCGGTGGTCGTGTTCCAGGTCCACGCGTACGGCGAAGTGGTGTCGGTCGACTGCAGCACGCCGTCGAGATAGAACTCGACTTTCGTGACGCCGATGTTGTCGCTCGCGTTGGCGGTCACGCTCGCCGTGCCCGACACGGTCGCTCCGGCGGCAGGTGCGGTGATCGAAGTCGCAGGCGCGGCGTTGTCGACGGTCACGTTCACGGACGACGAGGTGCCGATGTTGTTCGCCGCGTCGTACGCCTTGGCGACGAGCGTGTGCGCGCCGTCGGACGAGCCGGTGCTCGTCCAGGTCCAGGCGTAGGGCGACGTGGTGTCGGTCGACTGCAGCACGCCGTCGAGGAGGAACTCCACCTTCGTCACGCCGATGTTGTCGGTCGCGGAAGCAGTGACGGAGACGCTCCCCTTCACGGTTGCGCCGGTTGCCGGCGCGGTGATCGAGACGCCGGGCGCGGTCGTATCGCCGGCCGCCGCGGAGTCGTTGTGCAGCTCGACGAACTCGTAGATGAAGTTGCCGGTGCCGCTGGCGTCGGAGATCTCGTTCAACTTCACGCCGGCGCCGCAGCCGGCGCCCGCGCCGCTGCCCGCGTTGGCGGAGGATTCGAGCACGCTGTTCCACGTCGTTCCACACGGATCGGCGCGCTGCAGCGAGCGCGCGGCGGTTGCCGGCTGCGACGCGGACGGACCATCCACCAGCACCGCGGAGGCGTTGTAGAGCGAGAAGTTCTCGTCGCCGTTGATGACCGGCATCGCGCCGTTGGAGTTGACGAAGGTGACGTTGCTGCCGAGGGTGACGCCCCAGTAGGTCTGGAAGGCGGTCTTGTCGGACTGGCGCGCGACGATCAGGTAGCCGTCGGCGGGGATGGTCGTGCCGGCGGGGAGGATGTACTGGCCGGCGGCGTTGACCTGCGTGATCTTCCAGCCGGAAACGTCGGCGCTCGCGCCGCCGCCCGCGTTGCTGACCGTGACGTTGATCGCGGTCGACGTCGCCGAGTTGTTCGCGGCGTCGTAGGCCTTCGCGGTGAGCGTGTGCGCGCCGTTCGACGACGAGGCGGTGTTCCAGCTCCACGAGTAGGGCGAGGCGGTGTCACTCGACTGCAGCGCGCCGT
Organism: Thermoanaerobaculia bacterium; assembly: GCA_035526885.1. Classification (GTDB taxonomy): domain Bacteria; phylum Acidobacteriota; class Thermoanaerobaculia; order Gp7-AA8; family Gp7-AA8; genus QHVT01. The sequence goes on from DATLBM010000536.1 coordinate 2,525, forward strand.
CGAGGAGGAAGTCGACGCGCGTGACGCCGACGTTGTCGCTCGCACTCGCGTTCACGCTGACCGTCGCGCCGACGGTGGCGCCGCTCGCCGGCGACGTGATCGAGACCGTCGGCGCCGTCGTGTCACCGCCGCCGCCGGCCTGGTAGGTGATCCACATCGGCGCGGACCAGATGTCGTGACCATCGGCCTGCACGGCGTGCACGTAGTAGTAATAGCTGCCGGACGTGAGCGATTCGGTGATCGTCGCGGAGGATTGATTGGAGTACGTGGCGTACGGCGCGGCGGGAACGCCGCCGCCGATCGTGCCGCGCCAGATCTCCAGCGTGGACACGCTCTCGCCGTCGGGATCGTAGACGTTCGCGACGAGCGTGGCGCCGGCGGCGGCGTTGAAGATCTCGCCCATCACGTGCGCGCTGTCTCCCGTCCGGAACACGAGCTGCGCGTTCGGATCCTCGGTCGCAAAAAATCTCCGCGCGCGATGCGCGGCCAGGAGGTCGGCCTTCGTCAGCGATGCGGCCAGATAAACCGTGCGCGTGGGCAGGCCCATGCCGTAGTTGTTGCAGTGCGAGTCGTGATCGGCCGCGGGGGCGAGGTGGAAGCCGAGGTTGAGCGCTTCCTTCCAGCGGGCGGAGTAGTCGGTGGAGCCGACGTTGGCGGTCGCGCAATCGGTGGCCGTGGCGAACGCGAGACCGCTGCGCACGGCGATGCCCTGCATCGCGTTGTCGGCGTTCGCGTTGAACGCAAAGCCGTCGAAGTTGCCCGTCGACGGGTGATTGAAGATGCCCAGCGGTCCGGCGCTGGACGGATGCGCCACCGACGCGGCGTACAGCGAGAGATAGCCGAAACGCTTCGGCGTGAAGACGTCGAAGTAGCAGTTCGTCCCCGGCGTGCACTCGGGATTCGGACCGTTGCACGTCGTGCAGCTTTCCCAGCCGAAGAGCAGCGGCGTCTCCAGCAGCGTGACGTGTCCTTGATCGGCGTTGGTGGTGACGCCCCATTCCATGCCGT
>DATLBM010000537.1:0-2111 GCA_035526885.1 Thermoanaerobaculia bacterium
CGCGCGAATCAGAAACGCTCCTGGCTCTATCGCATCCGTCCCAGCGTGCTGCACGAGCCGTTCGCGGAGATCGATCCGCGCGATCTGCGCGGGCGCTTCGATGAAGTGCCGACGCCGCCGAGTCAGTTCCGCTGGGATCCGCTGCCCGTCGTCGACGGCGATTTCATCGACAGTCTCACCACCATCGCCGGCAATGACGGCGTGGGCATCCACATCTATCGATGCAACCGCTCGATGGAAGGACGCTACTTCTACGATGCCGACGGCGATCTGCTCCTCGTTCCCGAGCTGGGCGCGATCACCATTCAGACCGAGCTGGGAGTGATCGACGCGCTGCCGGGCGAGATCGCGGTCGTCCCGCGCGGCACGAAGTTCCGCGTCGCCATCGCGCAGGAGGCTCGCGGCTACATCGCCGAAAACTTCGGCGCACCCTTCCGCCTCCCCGACCTCGGGCCCATCGGCTCGAACGGCCTGGCCAATCCGCGCGACTTCCTCACGCCCGTCGCCGCGTACGAAGACCTCGACGGCGACTTCGAGCTGGTCGCGAAGTTCGGCGGCCGGCTGTGGAGCGCTCGCATCGATCACTCCCCGCTCGACGTCGTGGCGTGGCACGGCAACTACGCGCCGTACAAGTACGACCTCTCCAGGTTCAACGTCATCAACACCGTCTCCTTCGACCATCCCGACCCATCGATCTTCACCGTGCTCACCTCCCCCTCCGACACGCCGGGCGTGGCCAACTGCGACTTCGCGATCTTCCCGCCGCGCTGGATGGTGGCGGAGAACACCTTTAGGCCGCCCTATTTCCATCGCAATATCATGAATGAATATATGGGCTTGATTTATGGTGTGTACGACGCGAAGGCCGAGGGCTTCGCGCCGGGCGGCGGGAGCCTGCACAACTGCATGTCCGGACATGGTCCCGACGCGCAGACCTTCGACGCCGCCAGCAACGCCGATCTCGAGCCGCAGTTCCTCGGCGACACGCTGGCCTTCATGTTCGAGACGCGGCACATCATCCGGCCCACGCGTTTCGCCCTGGAGACGCCCGCGCTGCAGAGCGACTACTGGCGCTGCTGGCAGGGCCTGCGAAAGAACTTCAAACCCGAATGAAGTCGCTGCACGTCCTGCTGGAGAACCTCATCGATTACGCGGGCCTGTTTCCGCCCGCCGCGCTGTCGATGCAGGACGCCGTGCGCAACTACGCCCGCTACCGCGACAGCGAGTATGCGTGCGCCCTGGGCAAGTTCATCGTGCCGCAGGCGCGCGCCGGCGAAGTGCCGAAAGAGTTCCCGCTGAGCATCCTCGGCATCCACGAAGTGAAGGCGGTGAGTGAGGAAGAGGTCGCGGCGTTTCCGCCGGACGTGTATGTCGAGATCGCGGACATCGCGCTCCTCGACGCCATCAGGAAACACGGACAGCGCGCGAAGATCCGCACGGGCGGCATCACGACGGACGCGTTTCCCGCCATCGGCGACGTCGCCGGGTTCCTGCGCGCGTGCAAGGCCAAAGGCGTGGCGTTCAAGGCCACCGCGGGTTTGCATCATCCGCTGCGCTGCGTGAAGCCGCTGACGTACGAGCCGAACGCGCCCACGGGCACGATGCACGGATTCCTGAACGTGTTCCTGGCGGCGGCCATCCTCGATCACGCGGAAGAGATTCTCGCGGAGCGGGACGCGCGCGCCTTTGCGTTCGATGACGACTTCGCGAGCTGGCGCGGACATCGCGTGAGCACCGAGGAATTGCGGACGATGAGAAGAGACTTCGCGACGTCGTTCGGCTCGTGCTCGTTCGAGGAGCCGATTAACGATCTGAAAGAGCTGGGATGGCTGTAGTGTCATCCCGAGCGAAGTCGAGGGACCTTCCAACGCGCCACGGCGAAGGTCCTTCGACTGCGCTGCGCTCCGCTCAGGATGACACGCGCTCCAAGTGTCATCCGCCGTGTCATCCTGAGCCGCCGGAGCGCAGCGCAGGACGGTCGAAGGACCTTCTACGAATGCACGAGCATCGCTCCGTCGGTCGGGGGTCCGTCGACTGCCGCGCGCCTCAGGATGACAAGCGCTCTCAGTGTCATCCTGAGCCGCCGGCGCGCAGCGCAGGACGGTCGAAGG
>DATLBM010000538.1:0-9784 GCA_035526885.1 Thermoanaerobaculia bacterium
CATGCTCTCGATGGCGCACGAGCACATCGAGTACGCGTGGTGGCTGGTGCTCTTCCCCGGCCTGGCGATCTTCACGACCGTCGCGGCGTTCAACGTGGTGGGGGAGAGGGCCAGGGAAGCGCTGGATCCCCGTTCCTCGTAGCCTGCGGCTACTCGGAGGTTGCTGGTTGCCGGTTTGCCGCCCGCCCGCACACCCGTTGCTGGTCAGTTTGCGCCATGAATCGCCAGCAACATGGCAACCGGCAACCCGGCAACACTACGGGGCCGTCACCAGTCTCTCCCTCAGCGCCTCCAACACCGGCGACGGGACGAGATGCGCGATGTTGCCGCCGAGGCGGAAGACTTCCTTGACCAGGCGCGAGGAGACGAACGTGTACTCGACCGCGGGGAGCATGAAGATCGTCTCCGCCCCTTCGTGCAGCTCGCGGTTCATGAGCGCCATCTGCAGCTCGTACTCGTAGTCGCTGACGGCGCGGATGCCGCGCACGACCACCGTCGCGTCCATGCGGCGCATGAAGTCCACCAGCAGGCCGGAGAACGAGTGCACTTCCACGCCTTCGATCTCGCGCGTGCATTCGGCGATGAGCTGCATGCGCTCCTGCACCGAGAACATCGGGGACTTGCCTTCGTTCTCCAGCACGGAAACGAGCACGCGGTCGAAGAGGCGGGCGGCGCGGCGGATGATGTCCAGGTGCCCGTTCGTGAGCGGGTCGAACGATCCGGGATACACGGCCGTGCGCATGTTGCGCGGAGAATAGCAGAAGATCGATGGTCAACGTCTTGACGATCGCCGCCGATGCACCTACACTGATGTCGTTCGCGTTTTCGTTGATCCATGGGAGGGTGTGCATGCGGCAGACGATCAGTGTGAAGCGCTCGAATCCGGCGGCTCCGCAGCCCGGGATGAAAGGCCGCCTCCTGGACACCCTGCGCAACATGGTCCCCGGCGCGTGGATCGATCCGAAGAACAACGAGCTGATCACGCTCTACCGCCTTCGGTACAAGATGGCCATGGAGGAAGAGAAGTACGACACGGCCATGATCTTCCTCAACAAGATCCTCGAGCTCGACCCCATGAACCTCGACGCCAAACTCTGCAAAGGCGACATCTACCACCGCTGCCTGGGCGACTACCCCCGCGCCATCGAGCAATACAACAAAGTGATTCGCCTGTCCGACGAGGACGACTCCGTGCGCACCCGCGCCCGCGCGGCCATGAGCGAGATCATGGAGATGTTGTCGTAGCTTTGCTACGAGTTGCCGGTTACCGGTTGCTGGTTCGTGGTGATTCGGCGCGAGAGGCGCGCCTCTCGCGCTGATCACCTTGAACCTAACAACGAACAACCCAACAACGGCGCGCAGCGCGTCTCAGCCGCTTCGAATGCGAATCCGCTCATCCTCAACCACTCGGCAGAGCGATGACCTGCTCGCGCGCAAGATGCGCCGCGTACGCGATACACGCGTGAACTGCGTCGTGCGACAAGCGGGGGTAGCTGGAGAGGATCTCGGTCTCAGACAAACCCGCGGCGAGATTGTCGAGCACCACCGCGACCGGGATGCGTGTGCCGGTGACGCACGCCTGACCGTGGCAAATGTTCGGATCGACGGTCACATGCGCGCGCCAATCCATCGGGTGCCTACCGGTCCCTCTCCAACACGAAATCCAGCGCCATCTCCAGCGCCTCTTTCGCCGGGGACGGCGAGAAGTGCTCCAGCGCTTTGCGGGCGCGGTTGGCGTAGTCGCGGGCGATCTCGCGGGTCTCCTCGAGCGTGTCGTAGCGGTTCACGATCGCCAGGACTTCGGAGGCGTTCGTGCCGTTGAACGACTTCGCGCGGGCCACGGCGGCGATCAATTCGCGCTCGCGCGGCGTCGCGCGCGGCATGGCCAGAATGAGGGGCAAGGTCACCTTGCCCTCTTTGAGATCGGACAAAGCGGGCTTGCCGAGGACCGCGGTGCTGGACGTGAAGTCCAGGAGGTCGTCGATGAGCTGGAAGCAGATGCCGAGGTTGTAGCCGTAGGTGTGCAGCGCGGCGTTGGCGGCGTCGGGGAGATCGACGAAGAAGCCCGGGATGCGGCAAGTCGCGCCGAACAGGGCGGCGGTCTTGCGTCCCACGATGTCGAAGTAATCGTCGACCGTGAGATCCACGCGGCCGTTGTGCTCCGTGCCGAGGATCTCGCCCTCGATCATCTTGATCGTAGCGTCCGACAGCAGCCGCAGGATCTCCAGGTTCCCCTCGGCCAGCGCCATGGCCATCGAGTGCATGAAGATGTAGTCGCCGACCAGCACCGTGAGATTGTTGCCCCAGCCGTAGTTGACCGAGGTGCGGCCGCGGCGGACGTCGGCCTCGTCGATGATGTCGTCGTGGATGAGCGTGGCAGTGTGGATGAATTCGATGACGGCCGCGTACACCACGTCGCGGTAGCCGTCGTACTTCACCATCTTCGACACGAGCAGCAGCAGGGCCGGGCGGATTCGCTTGCCGCCGCCGCCGAGGATGTGCACGCCGACGTCCTCGATCGTGCGGATCTTCGACAGGAAGTTGCGGCGGAGCTCCTCCTCCACCAGTTCCAACTTGGGGGCCACCAGCTCGATCAGACGCTCCGCGTAAGCCGTCTGCCCGTTGAGTGTGCGAGGAGCTGTCACGGGGCGAAGGATAGTCGATGGAGGAGCGTTGCTCAATAAGCGCTCACTCAGGGCTCAACCGCGGTAGTTCGTGAACTGCAGCGGGATCCCGTAGTCCGTTCCCTTGATGACGGCGATCGCTTTCTGCAAGTCGTCTTTGCTGCGGCCGACCACGCGCACCTGGTCGGACTGAATGGAGGCCTGCACCTTGAGCTTGGCGTCCTTGATCGACTTGACGATGGCCTTGGCCTTCTCGGTCTCGATGCCCTGGACGATCTTCGCCTTCTGGCGTACGGTGCCCATCTGGGCCTGTTCCAGCTTGCCGTAGTCCAGCGCCTTGAGCGCGACCTGCCGCTTCACGAGCTTCGACTCGAGGATGTCCTTGACGCTGCGCAGCTTCCCTTCATCGTCGCTGTTCAGGACGATCTCTTCGGCGGTCAGCTCGATCGAGCTCTTCGAGCCTTTGAAGTCGAAGCGCTGGGCGAGCTCCTTCTGCGCCTGATTGACGGCGTTGGCCACTTCCTGCATGTCGGTCTTGGACACGACGTCGAATGAGAATTCCTGAGCCATGGATGCTCCTCGCGTGTTGGTTGCCGGTTGCTGGTTGCCGTGTTGCCGGTGATTTCTCGCGCTGAGGCACCATGAACCGGCAACATGGCAACCGGCAACATATCAATTTGTTGCTGGTTGCTGTGTTGCTCGCGCTGTCTGGCGGGTTTGCCATGCCGCGCCGGCAACACGGCAACCGGTAACCCGGCAACATCAGTCAGCGTTGATGACCTGCACGCCGGCGGGGGCCGCGAACCGGAACGTGTCCGCGCCGGCGGCGCGCTTATGGTAGCCGGAGAAGGTGAACGACGTGCGGTTGCCGTCGCGATCCGCGTACTCGATCGACTGAATGAGACTCGTCGCCGGCGCGATGGTCACGGTGACGCTGCGCATGATCGAGCTCCTGTCGCGCGGCGTGAGCGTGGTGACGATGCTGCCGCCGCGCTTCTGCTCCTTCACGACGAATGCGCGGTCGCGCGACGCCGGGTCGCCGATCACGAGGAACGGCAGCTCGCGTTTGCGCGCGTCGGTCACACGACCGGTCGTGACCTGTTTGTCGGCGGGGACGTAGAACCACGACGTCGTCCCGTCGAACACGAACGTCTTCGCCTCGGGCGACGTGTAGCTCCAGCGCATGCGCGGCAGCTCGCCGAAAACGACCGAGCCGCTCTCCGACTGCGAGGTCCTGAAGCCTTTTGCGGTGAAGCGATGGGTGAACGACGCCTCCATGCCCGACATCGCTTTCGCGGCGTTGTCGAGGGCCATGGGAGCGGCGTTGGCGGTGACGGCCGCGACGAGAAGCGCGGCGGTGAGAATCGATTTCATACGGAGCACAACAGCAACGGCCGTGCTAGAGCTTCTCCACTTCGATGGAAACGATGGCGGAGTTCACCACAAAGATGCGGTCGTTCTTGGCGCGGTCGGCGGGGAAGAGGAAAAAACCGTTGCGCTCGGGGTTGTAGTGCGCCGTGCCGCGGATGACCTCGCCGTCGTTGAACTCCACGGCGATCTGCATTCCGCTGGCGGGCTCCTCTTCGCCGGACGCGCGCGGGAAGAACACGGCCTTCAGCTCGCTGAACGGCACCTCGTCCGTGCCCTCGTCGTCGCGGCGGACGGTCAGCACCTCGCGGTCGGGATCGATGGGATCGAGGAGGGCGCGCTCGGTGCGGCCGTCGCGGTATCGGAGAACGACTCGGTCATCCATGAATGTCGGCGCGCATTCTAAACGAAGGCGACGTAGGCAAAGACGACGAAGAAGAGAAGAAAGGTCGCGCCGATGATCCAGAACAGGATGTCCGGCGGCAGCGTCCCGTAGTCGACGACATGTGCGTCCGACGGATTGGCCGGGTTGACCTCGATGCGGACGACGTCGCGCGTCGCACGCATTCGTCTGGCGAGGAACTCACGCATCCTGACGTGGCGGTTTTGGGGATCGTGCAGCGGATAACCGCGACCGCGCAACCCGACGACGCGCTCGTACTGCTGGCCGTTCCACGCGTAGCGAACCCGATACTCCGGGAACGCCGCGCCGCCGCGCTCATGGAGGTGTTGCTCGAGAACCGTGGCGGACAGCCGCCGCCAACGCTGCTTCCTCTCCCGCGCCAGGGGAACGAGGTAGAACGCGGCGACGAACACCAGCAGCGCCAGGCCTCCGATCTTCAGAAGCATCAGAAGAGCTCCAGCCCCCACAGATCGTGAATGTGAATGATGCCTTCGACGCGTTGCGCGTCGTCGACGACGAAGAGCGACGTGATCTTCCGCTGCTCCATCACCTGCAGCGCCGCCGACGCCAGCTCCTCGGCGGAAATCGTGACGGCGCCGCGTTTCATCGATTCGCCCGCGGTCTTGCGCACGAGCTGATCGTCGGACATGAGCAGGCGGCGCAGGTCGCCGTCGGAGATGACGCCTTCGAGCGCGCCATCGCCGTTCACCACCGCGGCGATGCCGAAGCCTTTCTTCGACATTTCGTAAATCACGTCGTGCATGACCGTGTTTTCGCGCACGAGCGGAAGCTCGTCGCCGCGATGCATGAGATCGCGCACGCGCAGAAAGCGTTTACCGAGCTTGCCGCCGGGATGGAGGAACGCGAAGTCTTCTTCGCGGAAGCCGCGCCGCACGAGCAGGGCCATGGCCAGCGCATCGCCCAGCGCCAGGGTGGCGGTGGTGGAGGCGGTGGGGGCGAGTCCGAGCGGACAGGCCTCCTTCGAGATCGCGGCGGAGAGATGATGATCGGCGCCGCGCGCGAGCGTCGATGCGGGATTGCCGGTGATCGCCACGATCTCCGCGCCCACGCGCTTGATGCTCGGCAGAATGCGGATCAGCTCCTCGGTCTCGCCGGAATTCGAGATGGCCAGCACGACGTCGCCCTTCACCAGCATCCCCAGATCGCCGTGAATGGCCTCGGTCGGATGCATGAAGAACGACGGCGTGCCCGTCGACGCCAGCGTGGCGCTGACTTTCTTGCAGATGATGCCGGACTTGCCGACGCCCATCGTCACCACGCGGCCGCTGGACGTGGCGATGGTCTCGACGGCGTCGACGAAGGCGCGATCGAGATGTTCGATGATGCCCAGGATGGCCGCCGCCTCGACTTCGAGCACGCGCCGCGCCTCGGCCAGCGCGGGATGTACGGCGGACTCGGTCATTGCGCGAGGATGGTAGCGCATCGGAGGTGTCATCCTGGGTCGCGAAGACGGCGAAGGACCTTCCCCGTGGCGTGGTCGAAGGTCCTTCGCTGTCTTCGCAGCTTCAGGATGACACCTTGCGCGCGCGCCGCTCCTGCGGCAAAAGCGCGTGATAGAGCATCGACGCGACCGGCACCGCCACATTCGCCTCGCGCGCGAGACGGACGATCGCGCCGAGCTGCGCGTCGAGCTCCGAGGGCTTGCCTTCCATCACGTCGCGCTGCAGCGAGGAGGTCGACGCCGGCGCGAGCGCGTCGTAACGCTGCCACGTCTTCTCGACGGCGTCGTCGCCGAGGTCGATGCCGCGGGCTATGGCGAGAGCGGCGACTTCGTGCAGGGCGGCGGTGACGAGCTCGCGAATCTCCGGAACGCTGCGCCACTCGCCGACCGGCACGCGGGTGAGCGCGCCGACGCCGCTCATCACCGCGATGAACAGGAACTTGGTCCACATGCTGTGCTGGATGTCCGGCGGCACCTGCGCGTTGATCCCGGCCTGCTCGAATGCGGCGCGCAGCCGCTCGATGCGATCGGTGCGCGTGTTGTCGAGCTCTCCGAACATCACGAACGGATCGGAGGCAGCGTGACGGATGTGGCCGGGCGCGACGATGTAGCTGACGATCGCACACAAGCCGCCGGCGACGTGTTCGCGTCCGACGATCGGAATCAGCACCTCCGGCGCATCGATGCCGTTCTCGAGGGGGATGACCAGCGTGTCTTCCTTCAGCATCGGCGCGATCGTCGCCGCGGCTTCGGCGATCTGCCACGCTTTGACGGTCAGCAGGATGGCGTCCATGACTCCGGCGCTTGCCGGATCGTCCGTGGCCTGCACGCGATCGACGGCAAAGTCGCCGTGAATGCTTTCGACGCGCAGGCCGTTCGTGCGCAAGGCCTGCAGCGCGGCGCCGCGCGCGATGAACGTCGTGTCGACGCCGGCGTGCGCGAGACGTCCGCCGAAGTAGCCGCCCACGCCGCCCGCTCCGACGACGGCGATTTTCATTTCTTCCACGCGCCGAGCTCGCGATGCGTGCGGATCCAGACCTCGTTCACGGCGCCGCCTTCGAGGCTCTTCGCGATCCAGACGATCTGTCCGGCGTGATTGGCGAGATGGCCGAAGACGTTCACGAGGTCCTGCAGCACGATGCTGTGCATCGTCGGCTCGGGCGACGGCTCGTTCAGGCGCTCCGGTGTCAGCGAGTCGAAGGTCCGCTCCGCGCGCGCGACCATGTCGTCGAAGAGCGCCAGCAGCTCCTTCTTCGAAATGGGACGGCGCTCCGCGAACTCGGCATCGCGATCGCGGGTGTAGTCGATGTGGCCGATGTTGCGGTTGAGGTAGTAGTTGAGCGAGCCGGTGAGGTGCAGGACGATGTTGCCGATCGAGTTCGACTGCTCGTTGGGACGCCACCAGAGCTGCTCGTCGGTCAGAGGCTCGATCGCGGCGCGGATCTGCGCGGGGAACACGCCCGTGATGCGCGTGCGCAGGGAGTCGATGAGGATGTCGTTCATGATTTCTTCTTCCTTGCGGCGGAGAGGGCGTTGCGTGTCCATCTCCGCAGCTCGTCCTGATCTTCGAGGATGTCCTCGGGCAATTCGTAGTAGTTCATCGACGCTTTGCCGTACGGCGTGAAGGGCTTGCAGCCGCGCTCCTCGAACTCGGGTCGCGTCGTGTCGTCGGCCTTCAGATAGACGACGTCTTCGGCGATGAGCGCGAAGAAGGTGCCGCGGCTGTAGATCCCGACGCCGCCGAACATCGCGCGCGAGGTCACGGGAGTCACGGCGCGCAACTGATCGAGGACGTAGTCGCGAAACTCGGGCGAAACGGCCACGGCGTCAGGATATCAGTCCGATGCGCCTCGCATGCTCCATCGCCTCGGCAGAATCCTTCACGTAGAGCATCTCCACTCCCGCGGCATTCGACTCTTCGATGATCTTGGCGACGGCGCGGTCGCGGAGGTCGGGAGTGACGTCGCGGATGAATGCCGCAAGCACGCGGCCGGGATGGGCGCGGACGGTCTGCAGATAGATCTCGGGATCGTGCTGGCCGCTGTCGCCGATGAGCACGAACTTCAGCGCCGGGTAGTAATCGAGGATGCTGTTGATCTGCGCCATCTTGTGCTGCGCGTGCGAGGCGAGGATCAGCACGGTCTCCTCGATGCCCCAGTCCTGCAACAGCATCGGGCCGTGCGGGATGTGGTTGACGTCCATGTAGTCGTGCAGCAGCTCGTACAGATTCCACGGACTGCTGGAGACGTAGAAGATCGGATTGCGGTCGGCGTCGAGTGCGCGATAGAGCTCGGCCACGCCTTCGAACGGGAGGCGGGCGGCGGCGTTGTTGATGATGGAGCGGGTCACACCCAGGAGCGAGGTGGCGTTGGTGCGGACGATGGTGTCGTCGATGTCGCTGATGACGCCGAAGCGCGCGTCGTCGCGCGGGACGAGGACGTGGGCGGTGTTCTCGACGCCATGATCCGGAAGTGTGAGCTGCACGTCGAGCCATGTAGACGTAGGACGGGCTTCAGCCCGTCCATCTACGGGACGGGCTGAAGCCCGTCCTACGTTTGGCACGCGGATCGTGAAATAGCCTTCGTCGTTGGTCACGCTCTCCACGACCGCTTCGCGATAGGCGGCTACGATGCGCGCGTTCGCCACTTCGTCGCTCTGAAAGCGGCGATACGTGTTGAGCACGTTGCGCCAGAGCGGTTCGGCGGCCGTGGCGTGGGTCACACGCTTGTCGACGAGCACCCGGCCGCGCACGAGGAGCTCGTTCGCGGTGCCGAAGCCGCGATACGGGCTGATGACCACTTTGCGCGACACGGGACGCCCGGCCAGCCGCCGGTCGAAGCGGCGCTCCAGCTCGAGCGCGGTGCGGAGGAGGAGGCGTGGCGGCGGCATCTATCCGACTTTCGTATAGAATCCACGCTCTTCGTTCATACCGGCGCGATCCTTGCGTCGAGCCCTGGAAGCACTCAACATCAATTCAAAGGAACCCTTTGCATGAGTGATATGGCGACCGCTACGAATCCGGTTTCCGTGCGCCCGGCGCGGACCGCAGCGACCTCCCAGAAATCCCTCCCGGTGGAGCCGAAGTCCGTCCTCTGGAATCCCACTCCCGAGCAACTGCGGCAGTTCGCCGACCAGATGCCCAACGCGCGGCAGACCGAGTTCGGCAACGTGAATGTAGCCACTCGCGTCGTGTCCCGCTCGAAAGGCTCCACGTTCATCGCCACCGACACTCCCGAGCAGCATTCGGACCAGACCATCACGCGCGCCGAGTACGCGCGCGTCGCCAAGCTGCAGGACGACTACATCCGCATGACGGACATGCTGGTCGTCGAAGGCTTCATCGGCAACGACCCGCAGTTTCGCGTCCCCGCACGGCTGATCATGGAGAAGGCGAACGCGAACGTCGCCGCCATGCAGCACATCCTCTATTACCCGGCCACGGCCGAGGAGCTGGAGACGTTCGAGCCGCAGCTGACGGTCATCTACACGCCGAATCTCAAGGCCGAAGGATATCCGGATGAGCGGCTGATCGCGGTGGACCTCGAGCACTACACGACGCGCGTCTTCAACTCCGACTACTTCGGTGAGTCGAAGAAGGGCGGCCTGCGCATGTGGAACAAGCTCGTGTACGAGCGCGGCGGTCTGGCGCTGCACGCGGGCTGCAAGGTCATCCCGGTCGGCAACAGGAAGCGCGTGGGACTGATCGTCGGCCTCTCCGGCACGGGCAAGACCACGACCACGTTCACCAAGCAGAACGACTCGCAGCCCGTGCAGGACGACTTCTGCGCGCTGATGCCCGGCGGCAAGGTGTACGCGACCGAGAACGGCTGCTTCGCCAAGACCTTCGGCTTGAATCCGCAGGACGAGCCGACGATCTTCCACGCGTGCGCGTCGACGCATGCTTACCTCGAGAACGTCTCCCAGAAC
>DATLBM010000539.1:0-2555 GCA_035526885.1 Thermoanaerobaculia bacterium
ACGCACGCGCTGATGAACACGATTCACGACATCCGCGACCGCTTCGACATCGCCATCCTGCTCATCGAGCACAACATGGAACTGGTGATGGGCATCTGCGAGCGCATCGTGGTGCTGAACTTCGGCAAGACCATCGCGGAAGGCACGCCGGACGCGATCCGCGCCAACCCCGCCGTCATCGAGGCCTACCTCGGCGAGGCGCCGGAGGAGGCGGGCTTATGAGCATTCTCCTCCAGGTGCGCGGCCTCAACGTTTCGTACGGCACGATCCCGGCGCTGCACCTGGTCGATCTCGAGGTGAACAAGGGCGAGATCGTCACGATCATCGGCGCGAACGGCGCGGGCAAGACCACGACGCTGCGCACGATCTCGGGCCTGCTCAAGCCGCGCCTCGGCTCGGTGACGTTCGACGGCGACGACATCACCGGCGTGAAGCCGCACATCATCACCGGACGGGGAATCTCGCACGTCCCCGAAGGCCGCGGCATCTTCTCGAACCTCACCGTGCACGACAACCTCGAGCTGGGCGGCTACCTCCGCAAGGACAAGATCAAACAGTCCGAGTTCGAGCGCGTCTACACGCTCTTCCCGGTACTGAAGGAACGCATCAAGCAGAACGCGGGCACGCTGTCGGGCGGCGAGCAGCAGATGCTGGCCATCTCCCGCGCTCTGATGGCGAAACCCACACTGCTCCTGCTCGATGAGCCCTCTCTCGGCCTCGCGCCACAGATGGTGCAGACGATCTTCCGCGTCATCCGCGAGATCAACGCGGAAGGCACGACGATCCTCCTGGTCGAGCAGAACGCGCACATGGCCCTGGTCACCGCGCACCGCGGCTACGTGATGGAAACCGGCCGCATCACGGCCAGCGACGAGACGAAAGCGCTCCTGGCGAGCGACCGGATCAAGAAGGCTTACCTCGGCGGCTGATAATGCGCCGCGACGGCCGTCGCCGCGCGACACGTCTCCCGCGCGCGCTCCGTGATCGCGGGCATCACGCGCCACAGGTTGCGCGGGAGCAGGCGCATGATGCGAACGGTCTTGCCGTCGCCGATGATCTCCGCGCCGTCATTCAGCATCAGCGTGATCAATCGGATCGCGTTCGTTTCACGGAGGATGCGTTCCGCGAAGGACGCCTCGTCGCAGCGCACCCACACGCGTTGCGCGATCGGCAGATGCGGCAAATCGACGATGGGCGGGCCGGCCACGACGATGGGACGTGTCAGGACGCTGGACGAGCCGCGGCCGCGCAGCGAGAGGATGAGTCGCGGTCCGTGCGCTTCGACGATCGCCGTCACGGTTCCGCCGGAGGAAGGCCCGGGAATGCCGCGCTTCGCGGGCGGACCGTATTCGACGGACGCCGCGCGCCCTTTCCACTTGCCTCGCACCGTTCCGCCGAGCATCGAGGATTGCGAGAGCTCGCTCCATCCCTCCGCCCGCACCATGACGCTGAGCGCATCGGCGATCGGCGCAGCGTCCGCGCGCACGCGCCACACGACCAGCGCCGTGATGACCGCGAACAGAGGGATCAGGTAGATCGGATTCATGCGCGGCCGGATATCGTAACCGCGCGCACACTAACTTTCCCCCCTCCCGCTCGTCTATCGGGTCACAGGAAAGGGGATCACCACGATGCGACATCTCGCCATCGCGCTCACGCTCGTTCTCGCCGCAGGCTCGGCATTGGCGTATGACCAGGACGACTGCACGCGGCGCAACTTCCGGTTCGGAGACGACGACGCGTACGTCAAGCAGGAGGTCATCAACCCGGGCAATCTGCGCTCGCTCAAGCTTTCCGTGAGCAACGCGCCCGTGTCCGTCGAGGGCGGCGCCTCGGCATACAAGATCACCGTGTGCAAGGCCGCGGAGATCCAGTCCGATCTCGATGCCATCCGCGTCACTCTCGACGGGAACGAAGTCAAGGCCACGGGTCCCGACCATCATCGCTGGAACGTGGCGTACTGGATCGAAGTGCCGCGCGGGGCGGACCTCGACCTCTCCGCCAAGAACGGTCCGCTCTCCATTCACGACGTCGACGGCACCGTCACCGCGCGCTCGTACAACGGACCGCTTTCGCTGCGCAACATCGACGGCAACGTCGACGCCGAGACGCGTAACGGTCCGATCAGCATCTCCGGCGGCTCCGGCACGATGAAGGTGACGGCCTCGAACGGTCCGCTGTCGGTCGATCTCGACGGCGGCTCGTGGAACGGCACGCTCGACGCGTCGACGAAGAATGGTCCGCTCACCGTGCGAGTGCCGCGCGACTACGCGTCCGGCGTGATCGTCGAGGCATCCGGCCACGGTCCGATCAGTTGTCATGCCGAAGGGTGCGCGAAGATGTGGCGCAACCAGGATGATGACGACGGGGACGAGCCGCGCCGCATCGAGCTGGAAAGCGGTCCGGTGAACGTGCATCTGTCGACGGTCAATGGACCGGTGACGGTGAAAGAGCGGTAGCGAGGCGAGTCGACGAGGAGACGAGTCGTCGAGTCGTCAAGTCGTCAAGAGCACCACCGATCCTCGGCGACGCGGGCTTGACTGCTCGAAGACTAC
>DATLBM010000540.1:0-2378 GCA_035526885.1 Thermoanaerobaculia bacterium
TGGAGACGTGCGCCTCTTCGGCGCCGTGATCGACGGCGATGTCTCCGGCCAGGCGGCAAAGATCGGAGGGAACGTCCTGTTTCGCGGCGTGCCGGGCATCCGCTGCCGCGTCCGCGGCGCGGTCTGGTTGGTCGTGGCGAAGGTCGCCGGCGCGCTGGACGTCAGCGGGATTCGCGTCCAGGGCGGATTCGTCATCGCGTCGCTGACCATCGGCGCGTCGTTACGATGCGTGGAAGCGCGCGTGGACGGGGCCATGGTCGCCGAAAACGCCCATATCGACGGCTCGGTGGACATCTACGCGAGCACTCTCGCCGGCGTTTCGTTCATGGGTGCGCAGATCGGGAGCCGTGTGATGCTGACGTCCATGGACGCCGGCGCCGATTTCTCGTTCGACGGCGCCACGGTCGGCGGAGACCTCTACTGCAACAGTTACCGCGATCCGAACCGGCGCGTGTTCATCCGCGGCTCCTTCACGGCGAACGGCGCCACGATTCGCGGCGGCCTGGTTTTCGAGAGCGTTACCGTCGCGGGCGGGCTGCAACTGCAGACCGCGACGGTCGCGCAATCCTTCATCCTGCGCACCGGTTCGCGAAAACCGATGCAGCGCTCCGAGGTGGGGTCGCTGTGGTTGCTGGGGCTGCGCGTCGGTGGAGCGATGGATCTGAGCGGCACGCGCATTCACGGCGACGTGCTCCTGCCCAGCGCGGTCATCACGCAGAACGTGCTGTGCACGACGATCCGCGGCGATGCCACGGAGATCACGGGCGATCTTCATCTCAGCACGGCGCGCATCGGAGGAGCGGTCAACGTCGCGGGAGCACGGATCGGCGGCAGCGTCCAGGCCTCATCGGCGGCCATCGACGGCGAGCTGACCGTGATGTATGGCGTGACCGGCCGCGACGTGCCGTCGTTGCAGCGCACGACGATCGGCGGCAGCCTTGAAGTCCTGGCGTCGACGATCGCCAAAGAGGTTTGTCTCGCCGGCATGAGCGTGACCGGGAACGTCACCTTTGCGGGCTCGCAGCTGAACGGGCGCTTCACCTTCGATGGAAGTAGCGTGGCGGAAGCCACCGTGGATGGCCTGGCTCCCGGGCTGGCGGGGAACCGCCGCACGGATCTCATCGAGCAGGCGCGGACGACCGTCACGACCATCGACGGCGACCTTCATCTGCAGCGGGCGAAGATCTCCGGAGGCATCGCCCTGGCCGGCGCACGCATCGGCGGCACGCTCGATCTGCGCGATGCAAGCGTGCGCTCGAACGTGGAGACGGCCGGACCGAACGGCTTCCGTACGCAGGTCGCACGCTTCGACTGCGAGACCCTCGAGCTGGTCGGCGACATGGACCTGACGTCGCTCGATACGACCGGCGACGTCGTGCTCCGCGACGCGAGCATTCTGGGCTCGGTGATCTTCTCACGCGAGAAAGCTCATGCCGGGATCGGAGAAGCGCTGCGCTGCAACGGTGCGTCGATCACCGATCTCGTGTTCTCCGGCGGGAACTTCGTCGAGAACGCCGGCGCACCCGCGACGCGCATCGTCCTGGAGCGCGCCCGCCTCGGGAGGCTGGAGATCATCCCGCCGCTGAACGTCACGCTCGACCTGCGCAACATGCGCGCGGATCGCGTGGCGAACCTCGACAACCGCACCGACCGCGACCGCGCGACCGTGCCGGAGATCCTCGACAGCACGTCGCCGTTCGAGAAAGGCAATTACCTCGCGTTCGAGAACGCCTTCCGGAACGCCGGCCGCGATCACGAAGCCGACGAAGTCCACGTCGCCATGCGCCGCAGGGATCGCAAGCTCACGCGCAGCCGCCTTCGCCGCGCCTTCGACTGGTTCCTGGACATCACCATCGGCTATGGGACGACGTCGCAGCGCGTGGCCATCGCGATGCTGGTGCTGTTCTTCTGCTCGGTGATGGTCTTCCGCGATCCGTCGCGGCTGCGACTGGATATCGGACCGTCATTCGAGCATCAGAACGTGAACATCCAGCCGCAGGCGAAGTCGTGGAATGGCGTCGAGGCCGCGATCTTCGCCGCGCAGCTCCACGTCCCCATCATCTCCCTCGGCGTGAAGAACGACGTGGAGCCGTCCGGCAAGTGGTGGCGCGTTTACGCGATGACCATCGTGGCGCTGCACTGGGTGATGTGGCCCCTGCTCATCGCCAGCCTGTCGGGACTGGTGCGCAAGAAAACCTGATCGCGGCGCGCCACAAAAATCGCGCGTCCGTGTCTTCGTCTCGCGGGGGTCCCCATGAGACGACTTGCGGCGGTAGCGGTCGCGTTGGTGGTGGCGGGGTTCGCGCACGCGCAGGAGCGCGGCGCCGTCGACTGGATCTTTCTCCTCGACACCTCGGCGTCGATGAAGAACATCTTCC
>DATLBM010000541.1:0-6087 GCA_035526885.1 Thermoanaerobaculia bacterium
CTCCGCTCAGGATGACACGGGGGGTGCTACCTCCGCTTCTTCTTCTTCTTCTTCTTCGCAACCTCCCCCGCCCCCCGATCGAGCAGCGCCCACCACAGCGCGAATGCGATCGCGTACATCAGCACCAGCCGGTAGAAGTGATTGAGCACGCCCCACACGTTGCGCTCGATGGGGCCGTAGTGGACGGTGCTCCACATCCCCAGCTTGCCGACGTAGATCGACATCACCTCGATGATCGTGCCGAGGACGTGCGTGAGGGAGAGGATGGCCAGGGCGAGGAGGAAGCCGCCGATGTTGCGGTCGGCGAAAGTCCGTTTCGACGCCGCGAAGAGCGCGAAGAGCAGAATCACGTTGAACGTGAGGTCGTGCAGCGCGATGGCGGGGCGCTTCGAGCGCGGATCGAAATCGCGGCGATCGACGGTGACGTAGTTGTCCTGCGCGGGACGCAGTTGCGTGACCGCGGGGCGCTCGAAGAGATGCATCGTCTTCTCCGCCGCCGCCGCGATGCCGCGGTTGTACAGCGGAGAGAGCAACGCCCACAACGCGAGTCCGGCCAGGAAGCCGGCGAAGGCCTTAACCGCGAGTCGCCAGTCGATTCGGGGCAACGCGAGCGCTCCAGAAAAGGAAGAAGGCGATGGCGCAGAGGATCACCAGGATCTGCCACACCGCGGTGTGAAACATGTCGAAGAGCCGCGGCTGATACGCGCCCAGCAGGTACAGCGTGACGATGCGGATCGCGTTGAGCAGCTGCACGACGATGGCGCCGAGGACCAGGCCGATGGCGCGGGCTTTGGCGGAGGCGGGAAAGGCCACGATCGACGCGAGCAGGATCAGCATCGCCTCCACGCCGTTGCAGCCGTTGTTGATGTTCACGCCGAAACGCGACGAGCGGATCACCGTGCCCGCCACTTCCACCGGCTGCCCGATCATCTTCAGGAGCGCGCCCGAGAACGTCGCCACGCCGTGCGTGAACGGCACGATCACGTGATCGTTCACCGGATTCCACGCGATGAGCAGGTAGGCGGCGACGAGGATGGCGAAGAATTTGACGAGAAACAGGACCTGCGTTCGCTGCATGGGCATGATCGGACCGCGCGGATGGTAACACTGTCCGTTTGCGGGACGCCGCGTCCCACGCCCGGACACCCGCGCATGCAACAGACGCCGCTAACTCCCGTATCCTCAGCGACAAAGGTGATGGCGCCGCGGTTGCCCATCACGCGGCCTCATGGATCTGCTGCTTCAGGACATCCGCTTCGCCATTCACTCGCTGCGCGCGCATCCCGGCTTCGCGCTCGTGGCCATCCTCACCCTCGCGTTGGGGATCGGCGCCACGACCGCCATCTTCAGCGTCGTCAACGGCGTGCTGCTGCAACCGTTGCCGCTGCACGATCCCGATCGGCTGGTGATGGTGTGGGAAAGCCGCATGGAGGAGCCGGGACATCCGCCGAACCTCATCTCGCCCGCGAACTACCTCGACTGGCGCAAGGTCACGCCGCGCGTCTTCTCCTCGATGGGCGCCGTGTTCGACTGGGAGATGAGCATGACCGGGCAGAGCGATCCCGAGGTCGTGCGCGTGGGGCTGGCGGATGAGTACTTCTTCCCGACCGTCGGCGTGAAGCCGCTGCTCGGCCGCGCCATCGAGAGCCGCGACGACGCGCACAGCGCCGTTCTGAGCTACGCGCTCTGGCAGCGCAAGTTCGGCGGCAATCCGAAAGTGATCGGCAAACAGATCGACATCGACGGGCAGGCCATGACCATCACCGGCGTCATGCCCCGCGAGTTCCTCGTGCCCAAGAGCCGCGCCGACCTCTGGGCGCACTACGAAATGCCGGAAAACGTGCGCGGCCGCTATCTCAGCGGGATGGCGCGGCTCAAGCCCGGCGTGAGCTTCGAACAGGCCCAGGCCTTCATGAGCACCGTCGGCAAGCAGCTCGAGCTGGCGCATCCCGACCAGAACACGAACCGCGGCGTCAAGCTCGTGCCCGTGCACGAGGAAGTGGTCGGCGACGTGCGCCGCGTGCTGCTCATCGTGATGGCCGCCGTGGCGCTGCTGCTGATCATCGGCTGCGTGAACATCGCCAACCTGCTGCTCAGCCGCGCCACCGCGCGCGCTCGCGAGATGGCCGTGCGCTCGGCACTCGGCGCATCGCGTGGGATTCTCATTCGCCAACTGTTGACCGAGAGCGTGATCCTGGCGGCGGTGGCGGGCATCGTGGGCGTCGTCATCGCGGGATGGATCACCATGCTCCTCGTGCGCTTCACTCCCGAGTCGGCGATGCTGCCGCGGACCGCGGAGATCGGCGTCGACGCGCGCGTGCTCGCGGTCACGGCGGTGCTGACGCTGATCACCGGTGTGTTCTTCGGACTGGCGCCCGCGATCGCGGCCTCGCGTCCCGATCTGCAGACGGGATTGAAATCGGGCGGCCGCGGCGCCTCGGGCGATCGCCGCGGAAAGATGTTCCGCAACACGCTCGTGGCGGTGGAAGTGGCCATGGCCACCATGCTGCTCATCGGCGCGGGGCTGTTGGTCAAGAGCTTTACCAGATTGGAGCAGGTGCAGCCCGGGCTTCGCGCCGAAGGAGTGGTGACGACGCGGATCGTGCTGTCGCGAGAGCAGAAGCAGCCGGCGCGGCGCGCGGCCATGGTCGAGCGCATCCTCGATCGCGCGGCGCACGTGCCGGGCGTCGAGAGCGCGGGCGCGATCCTGAGCGTGAACATGCCCTTCACCAACTCGCTCAGCAACAACTCCTTTCTCATCGAAGGCGACCCCACGCCGAAAGAAGGATCGGAGCCGGACGCCGACATCCGCATCATCGCCGGCGACTACTTCCGGGCCATGGGCATGCCCATGCTGCGCGGGCGCGCGCTCGATCCGCGCGCCGGCGAGCCGCAGCGCACCGAGTTCGTCGTCAACGACGCTTTCGTCCGCAAATACTTTCGCAACCGCGAGCCCCTCGGCCAGCACATCCTGGTGGAGTGGTTCGACTCGCTGAAAGGTCCGATCGTCGGCGTGGTGGGCAGCGTGCGCGCGGCGGGGCTGGACAAGGATCCCGCGCCCGCGATCTACATGAGCTACCTGCTCGATCCCAACCCCATGTTCACGGTGATGGTGCGCAGCGAGCGCGATGCGAAGTCGCTGCAGGTGCCGCTCACGCGCGCGCTGCGGCAGCTCGATCCGCTGATGCCGGTCAGCCAGACCATCACGCTGGAGGATCTGATCTCCGGTACGATTGCGCGTCCTCGATTCAACGCCACGATGCTCTCGCTCTTCGCCATCCTCGGACTGCTGCTCGCCTCGATCGGCATCTACGGCGTGCTGTCGTATTCGGTGGCGCAGCGTACGCACGAGATGGGCATCCGCATGGCGCTGGGCGCTGATCCGCGCGATGTCGTGCGGATGGTGGTGCGCGACGGATTGCGCGTCGCGGCGGTCGGCATTGCCATCGGGATTCTGGCCGCGCTGCTGCTGACCCGCGTCATGGAGGCGCTGCTCTACGGCGTGCATGCGCGCGATGCGTACGTGTTCGCGGGCGTCGCGGCACTGCTCGCGCTGGTGGCTTTCATCGCCAGCTGGATTCCCGCGCGGCGGGCCACGCTGGTGAGCCCGATGATCGCGCTGCGGCCGGAGTGATTCTGCGCACGACGATCCTCATCGCCGACGATCAGCCCGACGTGGTCGAGGCGCTGACGCTGCTGCTCGCGAACGGCGACACCGACGTGCTGGAGGCGCGGTCGCCCGCGGAAGTGATCCGCCGCGCCGGCGCGCAGCAGCTCGACCTCGTGCTGATCGACATGAACTACACGCGCGACACCAGCTCGGGCGCGGAAGGCATCGAGCTGCTCGAGCAGTTGCACGCCTACGACCCGACGCTGCCCATCGTGGTGATGACGGCCTGGGCGTCGATCCAGCTCGTGGTCGAGGCGATGCAGAAAGGCGCGCGCGACTTCGTGCAGAAGCCGTGGGACAACGCGCGGCTGCGCACCATCGTCCGCAACCAGATCGAGTTGGGGCGCGCGCTGCGGCGCTCGCAGCGGCTGGAGACCGAGAACTCGATCCTGCGCGGCGATGCGAACGCGCCGATCGTGGCCGAGTCGCCGGCCATGAAGCGCGTGCTCGAAGTCGTGCAGCGCGTCGCACCCTCGGACGCGAACATCCTCGTGCGCGGCGAGAACGGCACGGGCAAAGGCCTCGCCGCCCGCGCGGTGCACGCGGCGTCGCGGCGCGCGTCGAAGCCGTTCATCGCGGTGAACATCGGCGGCCTGCCGGAGTCGCTCTTCGAGAGCGAGCTGTTCGGACACGTGAAGGGTGCGTTCACGGACGCGCGGCAGGATCGCATCGGCCGCTTCGAGCTGGCCGACGGCGGCACGCTCTTCCTCGACGAGATCGCGAACATCACGCTGGCGCAGCAGGCGCGGTTGCTGCGCGTCATCGAGAGCGGCGAGTTCGAGCGCGTCGGCTCGTCGCAGACGCGGCGCGCCGACGTGCGCCTGATCTCCGCCACCAACGCCGCGCTCGAACAGGACGTGCAGAGCGGGCGCTTTCGGCAGGACCTGCTCTTCCGCCTGAACACCGTGCATATCACCATCCCCCCGCTGCGTGACCGGCGCGAGGACATTCCGCCGCTGGCCTCACAGTTCCTGGCGCGCTTCGCGCGGCGCTATCGAAAAGACATCGCGGGATTCGACGCCGCGGCCATGAAGGTGATGCTCGCGCATCCGTGGAGCGGCAACGTGCGCGAGCTCGAGCACGCGGTGGAGCGCGCGGTGCTGATGTCGACGGCGGCGCAGATCACGCGCGCCGATCTGGCGCTGGAGACGCCGGCGCAGTCGAGCATCGAGGACATGAGCATCGAGGACGTGGAGGCGCTGCTCATCCGCAAAGCGCTGGCGCGTTTCGACGGGAACGTCAGCCGCGCCGCGGAGCTGCTGGGGTTGTCGCGCAGTGCGTTGTACCGGAGGATTCAGAGATATGACCTATAGGTCCTATAGGTCCTATAGGTCCCATAAGTCCCATATGAATCTGCTTTCCTACGAACGCCGTATCGTCGGCACCGCGCTGCTGGCGGTGATTCCGCTGGCCGCGGCTGCGCTGCTGCTCGCGTGGAGCGGCGATTTTCCGCGGGTGGTCTGGTGGACCATCGTGCTGCTGGTGGTCATCGCGCTGCTGATCGTGACGTGGGCCCTGCGCGAGGTGATCGTCTATCCGCTGCGCACGCTCGTGAACGTCGTCAGCGCGATGCGCGAGGAGGACTACGCCACGCGCGGACGCGAGGCCGCGGACGGCACGGTCTTCGGCGACGTGATGTTCGAGCTGAACGCGCTCAGCGCCGCCATGCGCCAGCGCCATCTCGATGCGCTCGAATCGGCGGCGCTCGTGCGCGCGGTGATCGCGGAGGTGGATGCCGCGATTTTCGCGTTCGACCAGGAGTCGCGGCTGGAGCTGGTCAACCGCGCGGGCGAGCGATTGCTGGCGAACATCGGCATCGACGCGCTGCTCGCGCTCGATGAATCGTCGACGGTGGAGTGGCACGG
This sequence comes from Thermoanaerobaculia bacterium, assembly GCA_035526885.1. GTDB lineage: Bacteria > Acidobacteriota > Thermoanaerobaculia > Gp7-AA8 > Gp7-AA8 > QHVT01. The sequence continues at coordinate 5,536 of DATLBM010000541.1, forward strand.
CACGCGGTGGAGCGTCCGCGTGTCGTCGTTCCGTCGCGAGGGAACGACGCACCGCCTGCTCGTGATCGCGGACATCTCGCGCGCGTTGCGGCAGGAGGAGATCCGCGCCTGGCAGCGCGTCGTGCGCGTCCTCGGGCATGAGCTGAACAACTCGCTCGCGCCGATCAAATCAATCGCCGGGACGCTCGAGGAATCGGTCGCCCATCTCGATCCGCCGTTGCAGACGAACCTCACGCGCGGCCTCGGCGTGATCTCGCGGCGCGCGGATGCGCTGGCGCGATTCCTCTCCGGCTACTCCGAGCTGGCGCGATTGCCCGAGCCGACCCTGCGCGCTGTCGATCTCGCTGCGGTGGTCCGGCGCGTAGCGGCGCTCGATGCGCGCGTGATCCTCGAGGAAGGCCCGCCGGCGCAGGTCGAGGCGGACGAAGATCAGCTCGAGCAGGTGCTCATCAATCTGACGAAGAACGCGATCGACGCGGGCGGACGTGCCTTCGTCGCGTGGCGTCTCGATGGATTTCTCGTCGGCGATGAAGGGCCGGGACTGGCATCGAC
>DATLBM010000542.1:0-6158 GCA_035526885.1 Thermoanaerobaculia bacterium
GCTGCTTGCGACTGGTCCGGGCGTTGGCCGTTGAGACCCACGAGAACTGGATCGAGGCCACGCGTTACCTGAACATGGATCTGCTACGCGAACACGAGAAACAACTGCTGCGCGAGGTGGCGTAGAGGGAACCGGGCTATGGAAGCCAAGTGGTGTGGAAAGCCGCGATAAAAGCCGTCCCACCGCCCCCTGCTGCTGGGAAAACAGGCGAGGAGAATCGAAAGAGACGCCAAGGGCCAATTTGCAGAACTTGACGTACACAACTTGAGAGAACGCCGCATTGCAGCAGACGCGGCGCCGTGCGGCCGTCGTCGCGAGCGCGGAGGTTCATTGTGTGGCGCCGCGCTGAATGCGGCGAGAATCAGAGCGTGAGGCGCCAGCCTGCGCCACGCCGCGCGTGCAGCCGGACCAACCCCTGTTCGGCTGACAACGCGGCTGCGCGTCTTGGCCCGCGTGGCGTCGCAAGCAGCAACGTCCCCCGCCCAACCGCGCACGCACACCGCACATCACTCTGTCGTCCGCCGCATGCGGCGAATAGTGCCGCAACCGACGGATCGTCAAGGCCTCCGCCGCCCGGGCCGCCCTGACGATCGTCGCTCGCGGCACTTGATGAATCGTGTAGCGACGGACGACGGAGCGACGCGCTTGAGACTCTGGAGCTTCTCCGTTTGTGTGCGAAATGAGTGCACATGAATTGGTGGATCGGGTCGGGCGGGCGAGTCAGCGAGTTCCCGGAGGCCAGAGCAGGTCGCTCCGTCGGCCGTCGCAGCGCTTCGCTCTTGCGTCGATGGCCGTCGAACACCGCTGCGGTCGCCACCCCCCTCCCCGGCGGCGCTGCGCGCCGCCGGGGCCTGCCGAGAGCCGGCGTGCCGGCGGGGGGACGATGATCATGGCAGCGGCGGCAGGGGGAGCTCGTTCACCGTGATCAGGCGCTTCACGGCGTTGTAGATGCGGACGATGGGGTTCTCGCGGTCGCGGGGGGTGCGTTCGCGCTCCGTGTTGCGGGCGGGGGCGGCGGTGGCCGAGCCGGCGGCGAGGATGGCGGTCAGGGTGGTGGCGGCGATCAGTTTGCGCATAGGTGTTCTCCTTCTCTCTTTCTCGTTGGTTTTTCGTGGGCGTGTTTTACGGGAGCGGGGGGACTGGGAGCTCGTTCGTGCTGATGCCGAGGCGGATCAGCACGCGGCGCACGATCTTTCCGACTTTCTCGATCCCGCGCGGCGATTCGCGGGACGCGATCGCGTCGCGCGCCGGAGCGGGGGCCGTGGCCGCGGCGTGTGCGGCCGGGGTGGTGAGAACGAGGGTGGCGACGAGCGAAACTGCGGTGACGAGGGTTTTGACGGACGAAGAGCGCATAGTTCCTCCTTGCGTTGTTGAGTCTTGCCTTCTCGGTTTCTCAGCGGTGTCCGCTGAAAGTGCGTGACAGGTGGGAAGAACGCGAGCGACCAACTACTCCCGGATGTCAGTCGGCGGGGCAGCGAAGAGGCGGGGCTGCTCGGCGGGAAGCTGTCGCAGAAAGGCGTGCACGTGGCGGACGATGCTCGGCGACGCCTGGCCGATGGCCACCGCTTCCCGAAGAAAGGAAAGCGCCGTGATGGCACGCGAGGCCATGCCGGCCCGCGTGAACTGCGCGATGACGTCGCGGCAGATGGTCGGCACCTCGTCGTTCTGCCCAACGGCGAGTAATGCCTCGGCCAACTCCAACGCCACCAGTCCCGCATCCGCAACCATGTCCAGGCGTTCGAACTCGCGCCAGGTCTGCCGCAATACGGGAATCGCGTCCGCGGCCTGACCCGACACCAGCAGGGCGTGACCGAGGACCGCGCGGCTGCGCGTGCGCTCGGTTTCCATGCCCAGCATGTCGAACTGCGCCACGCATCGCACCAGATACTCCGCCGCCTCGGCCGGGCGGCCGAGATCCGACAGACACAAGGCGATGTTGTGTGCGATTCGCACGGCGTACGTGTCGTCCACCGCGGGATCGTTCTCGACCGACTTCCAGATCTCCATGGCCCGCTCGATCGCGCGTCCGACGTACATGACCGAGCCTTCGGTCAGCCGCGCGTTGATGTAGCGCGAGCGGTCGCCGAATCGCAGGAACGTCTCCGCCGCTTCATGTGCGAGCTGCGCGGCTTCCTCGATGCGATCGATGGACTGGAGGATGAACGCCTTGACCAGCGCCAGCCGCGCCAGATCGTATTCGGGCAGCGGCACCTGATCGAAGAGACGCTTCGAGCGTTCCGCGTAATCGAGTGCTTCCGGATAACGGCCCGTGTACGACAGCACGTACGCGTGATCGCGCAGCGCCTGCGCGCGCAGCTTGATGACGTAGTCGCACGGATACTGGCTGACATCGAGCGCGTTCGCCACTTCGATGGCCAGCGCCGTGACCTGCAGCGCGTTCGCCGGAGAGCTGGAGACGAGCGTCTTCATCCGCTCCAGCAACTGCTTGACCATCCCCGCCGTCATCGCGCTTTCCGCCTTGCGGAGACGCTGTTTCCACCACTGCGGCGGACCGCTGAGGATGTCGTCGCAAAGGAGCGCCGCCTGCTCGTCTTCGAAGCGCGCGCGTTCGGCGAATGCCGCGACGTTGACGATGAACTGGCGCGGCGACGGTGCCGCCGCGGTGCGTTCCCAGACCTCGGCATCCGCGAGCGCGACCATCATCTGGCGCTGCTCGCCGACCTCCACCGCGCACTGGGTGCACGAAGACACGTGGGACTCGATCTCGCCGGCCCTCAGCGAGGTCCCCTCCACGTACTCGAACAGTGATTCTTCGTCGATGTGCGACATTGGCTAATTACGGGCGGCAAGATAGCACGAAGGAAGTGCGTTTGTCAGCAAGGAACGCACAGGCGCCTTTCTTGTGATCTTCACTGCCCATCGTGGCTGGGGAGGGAGGATTCGAACCTCCGAATGGCGGCTCCAAAGGCCGCTGCCTTACCACTTGGCGACTCCCCATCATTCGGCGGGAACTTCTGTAACGCTCCACGCCGGCCGGGCATTCGCGGGCGGCGGAGTCTAGCAGATGCGGCATGCGCTGTGCTCGGTGGGGGCTGCGGGCATGGCCGATCTCTTCCGCCGTATCGTCGAAGAAGCGCACGCATTCGCGATCATCATTCTCGATGCCGAGGGGCGAATCGACCTTTGGAACGAGGGATCGCGGCGGATTTTCGGCTACGACGCGGACGAAGTCCGCGGCCAGCCGTTCGACCTGATCTTCGTTCCCGACGATCGCGCCCTGGGCCAGCCCGCGAAAGAGTTGCAACGCGCGCGAGACGAAGGACGGGCCGAGGACAGGCGCTGGCATCTGCACAAGAGCGGGCGGTGGGTGTTCATGGACGGCATCACCACGCCGCTCCTCGACGACGCCGGCCGCCTTCTGGGCTACTCGAAGTTCGGCCGCGACATCACCGAGCGCCATCACACCGAGCGCCGTCTCGCGGCGCAGCTCGCGCTGACGCGCATCCTCAGCCTCGATCGTCCCTTCCACGAGAGTGCCAGCGAAGTGATGCGCGCCGTCTGCGAGAGCCTCGGCTGGGACATCGGCATGCTCTGGAGAGTGAGAGGCGACGTGCTCGAATGCGTCGATCACTGGAGCGCGCCGCGCATCGACGGCGAAGCCGTCAAGCAGTTGTGCACGAACACTCGCGTGTTGAAAGGCGTGGGACTCCCGGGCCAGGTGTGGGAGACAGGCGCCGCAGTGTGGGTGCCGCGTTTCCGCGACGCGAAGACGTATCCGCGCGCGCCGCTCGCCGAGAACGCCGGCATGACCAGCGCCTTCGCCTTTCCCATCACCGCGGGCGGCCGAGTCATCGGCGCACTCGAATTCTTCAGCGAAGCCGAGCGCGAGCCCGATCAGGCACTGATGCCCGTCATGACGCTCATCGGCGCGCAGATCGGCGACTTCATCGAGCGGCGACGGGTGCAGGAGCAACTGCGGGAAAGCGAGCAGCGCTACCGGCTCGTCTCCGAAACCGCGCAGGACGCGATCTTCACCATCGACGAGCAGAGCGTGATCACGTTCTGCAACCCCGCCGTGGAACGTCTCTTCGGCTACAAGCCGGAGGAACTGATCGGGCGGACGCTGGACATCATCATCCCCGAGCGATTGCGCGCCGCGCATCGCCGCGGCATCGACCACTATCTCCGCACGCGCGAGCGCAGGATTCCGTGGACGGGCGTCGAACTGCCGGCGCTGCACAAGGACGGTCACGAGTTTCCGTGCGAGCTGGCGTTCGGCGAGTGGCGCCGCGACGGCGTGACGATCTTCACCGGGTTCGCGCGGGACGTCACGGAGCGCAAGCGCGCGCTGGAGATCGAACAGCAGGCGCGCGCGGATGCCGAGGCCACCAAGCTGCAGCTCGAGCGGCGCGCCGATGAGGAGGCGTCGTTCCGCCATCTCGCCAGCGCGCTGACGGGCGCGGTGGAGATGACCGAGGTGCTGTACGAGATCACCAATCGCGCCACGCTGGTGACGCGCGCGGACGGCGTGTACGTCGAGCGCATCGTGCAGCACGGATCGCAGAAGCTGGTCGAAGTGGTGTCGTCCGCCGGCCGCGGCACGCCGGCGCGCGGACTGCGCGTGTCATTCCCGGGATCGATGACGGACGGGATCCTCCGCGACGCCGCGCCGGTGATCCTCACGGAGATGACGGGCTTCGGCAAAAGCATGGCGCCGTATCTCTCGGACACGTGCGCGAACTGCGAGGTGCTGGTCACGCCGCTGATCGCCGAGAAGGAACCGCTCGGCGCGCTGGTGCTCCTCAACAGCCGCGCCTCGGGACGCCACTTCCGCGACACCGACGTCGTCCGCGCCCGCACCCTCGGCGATCTCGCCTCGCTCGCGCTGCGCCGCGTGCGCCTCATGGAGCAGGAACGCGAGGCCAAGGTCAAGGCGGAGGCCGCGGTGCGCGTACGCGATGAAACGCTGGGCATCGTCTCGCACGACCTCCGCAATCCGCTGACGACGATCGCGCTCAGCGCTGACCTTCTCCGCGACGCGACGCCGGCAGAGCAGCCGGAGCTGGTCGACACGATCCGCGCCACGTCGAAACGCATGCAGCGGCTGATTCAGGACCTGCTCGACGTCGCACGCGTGGAAGCGGGAGGGCTGGCCGTCGCGCCGTCGATGATCGATCCGGAGCCGCTGGTGCGCGAGATCGTTGCGTCGCATGAGCCGATCGCGGAACAGAAACGCCAGCGTCTGATCTGCGAGACGCGCGGGCAGCTCCCGCGCATCTGCGCCGATCACGACCGCCTGATCCAGGTCCTCGGCAATCTGATCGGCAACGCGATGAAGTTCACGCCGGAGCGCGGCGCGATCCACGTGGAAGCGGGGCGCCGCGACTCGGACGTCTACTTCTCGGTGCGCGACAGCGGCCCCGGAATCCCCGAAGCGGATCTCAAGAACGTATTCACTCCCTACTGGCAAGCGAAGAAAACCGCACATATGGGCGCAGGTCTCGGCCTGGCGATCGTGCGCGGCATCGTGGAGGCGCACGGCGGGAAGGTGTGGGCGGAAAACGCGCCGGGCGGGGGAGCTTTGTTTACCTTCACGGTGCCCGCCGCTACGTAGACCGCCGGCCGTGACGCGTTCCTACTTTTCCCTGGCGATCGCTCCCAGTTTCGCAGCGGTTGCACGAATGTAATCCGCCGGAGACAGGATCAGCTGTGCGCCACGCATGCCCGCCGAGATGCTGATGACGTCGAAGAGCCCGATCGTCTCGTCGGCGAAGACGGGATAGCTCTTCTTCGCTGCGAGCGCCGTCACGCCGCCGCGGACGTAGCCGGTGAGCGGCTGCACTTCCTTGAGAGGAACGGTGTCGATCTTCTTGTCGCCGGTGAGTTGCGCCAGCGCTTTCAGGTCGAGCTGCTGATCGCCGGGCACGACGGCGAAGCAGACGCCGTTCTTGTCGCCGCGCGCGACCAGCGTCTTGAACACCTGCTCGCGCGGCAGTCCGACCTTGCGCGCGACGCTCTCCGCGGCGAGATCCTGGGGATCGACTTCGTACTCGCGCACCTCGTACGCGATGTTCAGGGAGTCGAGAAATCTTGCGGCGTTCGTTTTCATACCCTGGGTGATTGTCGCCGTTCTCAGTGGAGTGGTGGGCTCTCAGCCCACCGGGCACTGGCGATGAGCGTCCCGAGTGCCTCGGTGG
>DATLBM010000543.1:0-2589 GCA_035526885.1 Thermoanaerobaculia bacterium
GGGTCCGGGGCCCGTGGCCCCGGCCACCGGAGGCCTCCCGTCGTTCTCCTGTCCTACATCACGCCGACGAGCCGGAACTGCGCGATCGGCTCCTCGCGCACGGACATGCATGTGAGCTTCGCCGCTTCGACCGCGACGTAACGCTCGATCGTGGCCGCGTGCGTGGCGCCGTCTTCTTCGGCAAAGCAAACGCGGATGTGTGTGGCGTCCAGGTCTTCGCGGGAGACGAAGCGGAGCGCGTCGCGGCCGACGATGTTCGTGGCGCGGCGGATGAAGGTCTCGCCGGCCTGCACGGGGCGGGACATCGTGGATCTGCCGCGGTAGGCGTCGAGAAGAATCTCGTCGCGCGCAATTGACTGCGCGAGCGCCGCGGCGTCGCGCGTCTCGACGGGGCCGTAGTACAGGCCCCACGGCAGCACGACGGCGTTCGCGGCAAAACGATCGCCGCCGATGTGCGAGCACTGCCAGAGATCGAAGCCGTCGTGATTGCGCAACGCGTCGAAGAGGGGATAGCCGCGGCGTCCGCAGCACGAGTCGTGCTGGCCGTGCGTGCAGATCAGGACCAGCGGAGTGATGAGTGATGAGTGCTGAGTGAGGAGTGATTTGAAATCGATCGATGTAATGGCATCGATGGACGGGAGGTCGAGCGTCTGCATCGCGATTTCCGGCGCGCTGCGCACGATGTAAACGCGCGCCGGACCGAGGCATTCGACGCGTTTGCGGATGAAGACGACGCGGCTGCGCGGGATGGCTGCCGAGGCGCGTTTGAGGGCGTCGCGGACGTCGGGGGGGATGACCGCGTCGTGAATGGGATTGCGGCCCCAGGTCACGGGGAGCTCGACCAGGATCCACACATCGACGCGCGATGCGGTGCCGGTGTTGTCGTCGCCGCGCGCGCGAGCGGCGTCGGTGCACCAGCGGCTCACGCGCCGGGCTCGATCCGGACCAGGCCCTGGCGCGCGAGCTCGGTCACGAACTGCTGCACGCCTCCCGGGTCGAGCGTTCCTTCCGAGGCGTGGCATAGCTCGGCGACGGTGGCCGGTCCGCGTGCGAGCGTGCGCAGCACCGGCTCGGTCGCGGCGGCGAACGTCCACGCGCGTCCGTGCGCATCGAAGGAAACCGAGGAGTCGCTGCGGACGAAGTTCAGCTCGCGCGGCGCGGCCAGCGCGATGCGCGTCTCCATCGGCGGCGCGGCGTTCTCCTCCACGCTCCACGGCAGGTTGGCCCAACCCCGCGGGCGCGCCCGCGCGTCCTGATGCGCGAAGTAGCGCGTGAGGAGATCGCCGTCGAACATCGCGGTCACCTGGCGGCGCAGCTCTTCCAGTTGCTGCTGCTGTTCTTCGGGCGATGCGAAGCGTGGCAGCGGCGCGCGGAACGCGGTCGAGGCGCGCAGCTGATCCGCCATCCAGTGCATCAGGCTCACGCCGGTGCGCTGGTGGATGCCGAACGTGAGATGCAGCGTGACCTCGCCGACGCCGGACGCCTCGTGCCACCAGCCGCGCGGAACGTAGAGGGCGTCGCCGTCTTCGAGGAGACCTTCCCAGACCACTTTCTGCGGGACGTCTTTGTTCGGCGCGACGTCGTCTTTCAGCGGATGCGGGCGGCCGCCTTCGTAAACGCGCCAGTACTTTTTCCCGTAGACCTGCAGCACGATCACGTCGTGCGTGTCGCAGTGGCGGTTGAAGCCCTGCTGCTCGCGCCAGCCCGCGTACAGGTTGACCTGCACGCCCTCGTGCAGCACGCGCTCGAAGTCCTCGGCCATGCGCATCACGCCGTCGCACATGTCGTCGACGGCGTCGATGACCAGCGTGTAGCCGTCGCGCAGATGCTCGCCGAGTTTCTCGGGGATGACGAAGGGGATGCGGTTGCCTTCGTAGCGGAGGAAATCGGATTTGCCGGCGAACGAGCCGCCGCGCACGAGGCGCAGGCGCGGCGGCTCGAGCCGGTGTTTCTGCAGCATCCCGTTCACGTCGGACCACGACAGCAGCGAGGCGAACCGGCCGCACGCACCGGGCAGGACGGCGAACGTCTTGCCCCAGACCCGGGTCAGAAAGTCTTCGCCGATGAGGTCCGTGAGCGAGAGCTCAGGCGTTGTCGGTGCCGTCGCCTTCTCCGTCCGTTCCGTCGGTGTCACCGTTGTCGGTGCCATCCGAGTCGCCCTTGTCCGTGCCGTCGGTGTCGCCGTTGTCGGTGCCGTCCGTGTCGCGGCCGTCGGTGCCATCGGAGTCGGGACCGGCCGCGTAAAGCTCACGCACGCCTTCCAGGAAAGTGGGATTCATTTCGTCCATTCTGCGTTCCTCCAAGGCGAGGCGGTGTGTGCAGTGACCGCGCCAAGAGTGTTGCCGGTTGCCGGTTGCCGTGTTGCCGGCGCTTCATGGCCTTGAACCCAGCGACCGGCTGCCGGTTGCCCGGTTTCAGGCCATACGTCGCCGGTAACCAGGAACACGGCAACATGGCAACCGCTTCTAAGGAAACTCCCCCGGCGGCACCCGCTTCTTCGTGGCCTGCTCGAACGCATATGCCAGTCGCAGCAGCGTTCCTTCGCTGCATGCGCCGCCGGCGAAGCTCACGCCCCATGGGGCATTCTTC
>DATLBM010000544.1:0-9368 GCA_035526885.1 Thermoanaerobaculia bacterium
ACGCAGTAAGCTGCACGGCCAGTTCCGCGCGCCGAAGCCGACGCGGCGCGACGGCTGCCACGATTCGCGCCGCCGAACGGCGGCGCGAGAGGATGTCGGCCGGCGTGCCGCCGGCCACGCTTGGACGTAAAACGAGGCAGCGCGGCTGCCGCGCCGAAGCCGGGCCGTGTCAGCTTCACTGCGAAGTTGGGCGGCGCCGGCGCTCGGCTCGTAGGTTCGCGATAATCGTGCGGCACGCAGAGCGTGCGGTGGCCCGCGCGACGAACGAGACACCGGCGTACGCTAACGTACGCCGGTTGCTATTCTTGGTGTTGGGCCGCTGCTTCATCGGTGCAGTCACACCAACGGTTCTTTGGTTCTCGATGGAGAATCAATCTTGCGATTTGAGGGCGACACCGTACATTTCAGAACTTATCGCTCTCGCGCCCCACCCATGTTGCTTCGCAGACCTTTCAATAAACCGAGCTGCGATCCGTCCGCCCAACTTCTATTTAGGGTGCCCCCAAAAAACTCGCTGCACTTCCTACGCGCGCTGCAGCCGCCGCGCCTTCGGCGCGCGGCTGAGCGCGTGCACCTCAGTCCACCAGCACCTCGTCCACGCGCATCTCGCTTTGCAGCGTCCGCGCGACCGGGCAGCGCGCCGCCACCGTGAGCAGCTTCTGTCGCTGCTCGTCCGAGAGCGCGGCGCCGTGCAGGCGGATCTCCACGCGGAAGCGATGAATGAAGCCCGCCTGCGTCGTGCAGTCCGCGCAGTCCTTGACGTTCTGGCGGTCGTGCGTGACCGACACGTCCACGCCTTCCAGCGGCAGCTTCTCGCGTTTGGCGTAGAACTCGAGCGTCATTGCCGTGCAGCCGCCCAGCGCGGAGGCCAGCATGTCGTACGGCGTGGGTCCGGAGCCGGTGCCGCCCGCGTTTTCCGGCTCGTCCAGCACGAAGGTGTGCGGTCCGGCCTCGACTTCCGTGCGATACGAACCGCGCGTGCGCACTACCACAGCTTTGGTCATCACAGCTGATTCTCCACGATCGGGAGAAGAAATCGAGCAAACCACAGACGCACTTTCTTCGCGCGCGAGACCTGCGGGTAGCGCTCCACGCGCGCCGGACGCCCGTTGCCGTGAATGCGCCACGCGTTCTGCAGGTGCAGATCGATCGATTCCAGGAGCTCCTGGGCCAGGGCTTCATCTTCGACCACGCACATCACTTCCGTGTTCAGGTTCTGCGACCGCGGATCGATGTTGTACGAGCCTACGAGCACTACGCGTCCGTCGATCACCGCGCTCTTGGCGTGCAGCGGATCGGGTCCTTTGTACTCGCGCACGTCGATGCCGGCGCGCGCCAGACGGCGCCGGTACTTGAGATATCCGGCCTGCGGCAGCACGCCGTCCGTCGAGCGCAGCGAGTTCGTCACGATCTGCACGTACACGCCTTCCGCGAGTTTTTTCTCGAGCAATTCCAGCAGCGGTTTCGGCGGAACGAGATACGGCGACTCGATGACGATGGACGTCTTCGCGCCGTCGATGAGATCCGCCAGCCGCAACGCCAGACGCTCGCCGCGATCGACGGGATCGTGCAGAAACTCCACTTCGCTCACCGCGCGCTGATCCTGCGACCAGTCGTTGCCGGTGTCGAGGCGCACGAAACCGTCGCCGCAGCTGAGCTCCACCAGCACGCGATCGAGCAGATCCGCGGCCGCCGCTTTCTCCCGATCGGAGACGCGCACTTTCAATCGCGCCACGTGCTCGCTCGACCACAGCACATCGAAGTGACGATCGGCATCGGCCGCGGAATCGCCTTCCACGTACACGTCGCGATCGACGTAATTCTTCTTCGCCGCCATCCCGAAGTACGCCTCGGCCAGATTGCGTCCGCCGGTGATGTAGCGCTCTCCGTCGACGACGACCACCTTCTCGTGCATGCGCCGGCCCAGCCAGCTCGGGTGACGGAGACTGGTGGGATGGTAGACGCGTACTTCCACGCCTTCGTCGCGCAGATGCGCGAGCATGGCTTTGGGGATCCGCATGAAGTTCGCGTCGACGATGAGCTGCACGCTGGGGACTCCGCGGCGCCTGGCGTCGCGGAGCAGCGCCAGCGCGGTGAGCGTGATGCGGTCGTTGCGCGCGAGGAAGTACAGCGCGTGAATCTCGCGATCGGCCTGCTGGATCAGGTCGACGCGCGCCTGGGCGGCATCGCGCGGATCATCGAGGATGCGGAAGACGTCGCCGCGTGCCGCACCTGCGAGCGCGAACAGGACCGCGAGTGTGGCGAGGCGACGCACGGCATGCTCCGCACGGACTCATCTGCAGGTTGTGGTCCAATGGAACGCGCGATGCTCGAGGCCCATCCCGGACACCCCACGCACCTCGGCGAGCTGCAGATCTGGCGCGCCCTTCCCGTGCGCGACCGGCGCCTGATCGGCCCCTGGTGTTTCCTCGACCGCTACGGTCCGCTCTCGTTTTCTACGGAGAAACCGATGGACGTCGCTCCGCATCCCCACACCGGCATCCAGACGGTTTCCTGGCTCCTCGAAGGCGAAGTCCTGCACCGCGACTCCCTCGGATGCGAGGCCATGGCCCGCCCCGGCGCCGTGAACGTCATGACCTCCGGAAAGGGCATTTCTCATTCCGAGGAGACACCGGCGTCGAACATCGGCCGCCTGAATGGCGTGCAGTTGTGGGTGGCGCTGCCGGACGCGCATCGCAACGATCCGCCGGCGTTTCATCACGTGCCCGAAGTGCCGCGCGAGGAGTATCGCGACGGATTCGCGGACACATTCAGCGCGCACGCGTTCTCGCCGATCGTGGGCAAGGACGTGCGCGTGCGCGGAACGCTGGAACTGCCGCTGGAGCGCGCGTTCGAGCACGGCCTGTTCATCCTCGATGGCGACCTCGCGCTCGAAGGCCGGCAGCTCGACGTCAACACGCTCTACTACCTCGGCGCCGATCGTTCCCATGTTGACCTTCGCGGGAACGGACGCTTTCTGCTCCTCGGCGGCGAGCCGTTTGCCGAGCGCGTGCTGCTGTGGTGGAACTTCGCGGCGCGAACGCCCGAGGAGATCGCCGCGGCGCGCGCGGAGTGGGAGGGAGGCACCGCGTTCGGCGTCGTGCGCGGATACGAAGGGCCGCGATTGCACGCGCCGGAGCTGCATCGATTCGCGCGGCCGAATCCCGCCAGCTAATAGCTCACGACGATCTCGCTCACCCGCACCTTCAGCTTCTTCAGAGGCGATGACGACGACAGGAACTCCGAATCGCCGGAGACGGCGTTGAGCGCCGCTTCCTCGGCCCTGCTGGGATTGTCGGGATAGACGGGATCGATGGACACGCCGACGTGGCAGGTCTTGCCGCCCAGCGTGTTCATCGCGCCGCCGCGCCAGTCGATGACGGCGCCGCCGTAATCCCAGCCGAAGCCGGAGAATTTGAAATCGCGTCCGTTGCGCTTCACGAGATCGGCGAGCGTCGCTCCGGTGCGGAGACCGAATACGCTCCACCGGCTCTCGGCCCGCACGCGCATCCACTCCGGCGATTTTCGCTGTTTTTTGTTCTTCCAGACGATCTCCAGGCGGCGCTTCGCATCGCCGGGAAAAAGAACGGTGCCTTCCTCCTCGCCGCCCTCGGCCACGTAGATCGTGTCGTGCTTCACGTTGTTCTTGCCGTATTTCGCGATGAGCGCCTGCTCGGAAGTTGCGGGCGCAAACGGACCGGTGCAGTCGATGACGTCGTCCGCAGACGCGGCGGCCGCGAACAGAAGCACGAGAAAAATGCGCAGCATCACTTCACCTCGCGCAGATACACATCATCGAACCATGCCTCGAACGGAGGCGCATCCGCGGCGCTGGCCACGACGATGAGCGCCGAGCGCGCATTCCCCGAGATCGTCCCGTTGAAATCGTATTTTGTCCAAACGCCTGACTGCGACGGACGCAACACTCGGTCCTTGCGATCGGCGGTCAGGTACGGATCGGAGCAATCGGTCGACGCGTACGTCAGCAGCGCGATCGCCGCCTCGCCGTTCGCGCCGCCGGTGCGCACCTTCGTGCCGAACTCGTAGAAGCCGCCGCCGGTGTTCAGCCGCACGCACTGCAGCTGCTGGAAGGACTGCGACGCGAGGAAGTCGGTGTCGCGCAGGAGCATCGATCCCGAGGCCGGGCTGCCGTTGGCGTCGAGCTGCGACCATTGCGGCGTGCCGAGGGCGTTGGGAAACCGCGAGAACCACCCCCATGCGCTGACGTCCTTGTCGAACGTGCCGTTGACGAGGAGATTGCCCGCGATCGGCGGCGAGATGGTGGTCGCGCCGTCCTGCGTGAGGTTGAGGCGGATGCCGGCGATGATCAGCGTCGCGCTGCGCGTCTGCGAAGTCGGATTGGCGATGACGGTCACGAGGGCGCCGGGCTGCGCGGCCATCGGTGCGGCCTCGACCGTCACCCAATCGACGTTCGAGTACGCGCCCCACTGCGAGCACTCCTGCGTCTGTCCGTAGACGAGCACGAGCGCGCGCGTGATGCCGCTCGGGGCGATGTTGGCCGTGCCCCACGTGGGCACGAGCGAGTACGAGCACGGCGTGGCGGGATGATGCGAGGTGCGCCGCCGCGTCCCGGCCGTTGCACCGGGCGCAACCAGAGCGAGAGCGATGAGTGCGATTCCGAGGGATCTCATGGGACTCACAGGTAAACGTGCGGGAACGCGGCGTGTTCCCGGCTAAGCCTGCACGCGATACGCCGAGGTGCTCGTGCCCGGCGTGCGCCGCGGCAGCTCGCAGCCCGTGCAGGCCGAGATGACGTCGCACAGATCGCTGATGTCGAACGGCTTGCGCAGCATGGCCAGCGTGCCGCCGCCGTCGAAATCGCGCAGCGTCGCGTCCGACACCGCGGTGATGATGATCGTGCGCTGCAGCATGTGCGGCGCGAACGCGCGCAGGTCGCGCAGCACCTCGAATCCGTTCTGCTTCGGCAGCATCAGGTCGAGCAGTACCGCGTCGTACGGTTGGCGGCGAATCTTCGACATCGCCAGCTCGCCGTCGCCGGCCCAGTCCACCGTCACGCCCATGCGCGCGCAGAGCGCGGTGATGAGTGTGCGAATCGGTTCGTCGTCGTCGATGATGAGGACCGTGGGCATGGTGACGAGCCGTGAGAATGCGACATTTTCTGCCGGACATCAGTACGCCAGCGTACTGATGGCACGCAAGGTGCCCACTGCTTCGGCATGAACGGATTCTTCATCGGCCTCATCGTCGTGTTCTTCGCGTTCGTGGCCATGCTCGCGGTCTGGACGCGCTGGCGCCGGCAGATGGGCGGCGGGTTCGGTCCCAGCGAGATGAGCGACGGACACATGACCACGACACCGACCGGCTATCCCGAAGAGATGAAGGGCGGCGGGAAAACGATCGGGCCGACGGACAACAACGCCGCGCACCTGTGACGCGATCACTCCGCCGCGATCTCGCGCAGCGCCTGCTCGACGCGCACGTACTCCCGCTCCAGTTCCGCGAGCTTCTCTTCGACGTCCGCCAGATTGCCGTGGCGTCCCATGCTCTCCAGCTCCGCGCAGAGGTCGTGCACGGCCACGGCGCCGATGTTCCCTGAGCCGCTCTTGAACGCGTGCGCCGCGGTGGAGATCGCGTGCGCATCGCTCGCGGCCACGGCGTCGCGCAGCGCCGCGAGGCGCGCGGGCGCGTCGTCGAGATAGATCTTCGCGATCTCGCGCAGAAACTCCGGGCCGACTTCGCGCAGACGCGCGACCATGGTGGCGTCGAGCGGTCCGCCGTTCTCGTGCGGCAGAAAACGATCGAGCATGCGCACGAGGTCTTCCTCGGCGATGGGCTTGGAGAGATAGTCATCCATGCCCGCGGCCAGGCAGCGCTCGCGATCGCCCGACAGCGCGTTCGCGGTCAGCGCGACGATGGGCACGACCGCGCCGCGCCGCCGCAGCTCGCGCGTGGCGGCGAAGCCGTCCATCTCCGGCATCTGCACGTCCATGAGCACCAGCGCATAGTCGCCGCGGCTCACTGCCTCGACGGCCTCCACGCCGTTCGCCACTGCATCGGCGGAGATGCCGGCGCGCTCGAGCTGCCGCACCGCCACCTTCTGATTGACGGGATTGTCCTCGGCCACCAGCACGCGCACGTCGGTGCGGATCACCACCGGCTTGTCGCGCTTCACGCGCTGCGACTGCGGCAGCACATCGCCGGCGAGCGAGGTGGCGATGGCGTCGAAGAGCGCGGACTGTTTCACGGGACGCGTGAGGCACTCGTCGATGCCCACCACGCGCAGGATGGGCAGTTCCACGCGCTCGGACAGCGACGTGATCAGGATGATGTGCGTGTGCGCGAGCTCGCGGTCGCACTTGATCAGCCGCGAGAGCACGAGGCCGTTCATCAGCGGCAGGTTCATGTCGCTGAGCACGAGATCGTACGGCGCGCCGCTGCCGGCCGCCTCGCGCAGCCGCGTCAGCGCGTCGGCGCCGCTCTCCGCCTCATCCGTGTGCATGCGCCACGCGGCGAGGTTGTGGCGGAGCAGCCTGCGATTGGTGGCGTTGTCGTCGACGATCAGCACGCGCGCGTCCCTCAGCGACGCGAGCGAGATCTCGCGCGACTGCTCGTCCCACGCCGCTTCCTCCATCGGCAGGTCGAGCCAGAACGACGACCCTTTGCCGGGCCGCGACTCCGCCGCCAGCGTCCCGCCCAGCGCCTCGGCGATCTGCTTCGAGATCGCCAACCCCAGGCCCGTGCCGCCGAACCTGCGCGTGGTCGAGGCGTCGCCCTGCGTGAACGGCTGAAAGAGCGTGGGCAACACCTCCGGCGCGATGCCGATGCCGGTGTCGCGGACGGTGAAACGCACGACCAGACGCGAGCCCGCGCGCTCGCGCAAATCGACGTGCAGGAGCACCTCTCCGCGCTCGGTGAACTTCACCGCGTTGCCGACCAGGTTCGTCAGCACCTGGCGGATGCGCCCCGCGTCGCTGCGCACGTAACGCGGCATCGAGTGATCGAACAGGATGCCCAGCGCGACGCGGCGCCGGCTGGCGGCGTCGCTGAAGAGATCGATGATGGATTCGATGGCCGGACGCAGCTCGAAATCGTGCGGCTCGACGGCGAGCTTGCCTGCCTCGAGCTTCGAGAAATCCAGCACGTCGTTGATCACCGTCAGCAGCGCCTCGGCACTGGTGCGCACGGTCCTGGCGAGCTCGCGCTGCTGCGCGTCCAGCTTCGTGTCGAGGAGCAGCCCGCTCATGCCGATGACGGCATTCATCGGCGTGCGGATCTCGTGACTCATGTTGGCCAGGAACTGCGAGCGCAGTTCGGCGTTGCGCTCCGCGGCGATGCGGCCTTCGTTCGACGCCCGCGCCAGCTCGCGCGTGAGGTGCGCGTCGCGGCGGATGAGCGAGTAGATCAGCACGAGCAACACGAGATCGGCCAGCGCGCCCGCGGCAACGATGATCTGCGTACGTCGCGTCTGCGCGGCGAAGTGCTCCTGCCGCCCGGCCAGGCGCATGGTCTCGTGTCCTTCCATCGCAGCGATGATGTCGCGAACGCGGACCATCTTCAGGTGGCCCTGGCCGGTCATCGTCAGAGCGCGCGCGGGCTCGAATCCGGCGCGCCGGCGGGCGTCGATGAGCGCCTCGACGTGGACCATCTTGTCGTTCAGCGCGAGCTCGAGCAGTTGCACGCGCGCGGTCTGCTCACTGCTGTCAGCGACCAGCGCGCGAAGCGTTTCGAGATTCGCAGTGATGCGCGGGCGCTGCGTCGCCGACTCGTGCGCGTACGCTTCCTGGCCCGTGATCACGTACGCGCGCTGCGCCGTCTCAGCGGCCTCGGTCGCGGCGAGGATCTGCTGGAGCGTGGAGATGACCTGGTGCGTGTGCGCGACCCAGTGCGCGGACTCGGTGGAGCGCTGCGTCGCGCGAAACGAGACCAGCACGATCGCGCCGATCACGATGATGGCCAGAACGAATGCGATCGTGAGCCGTTGCTGTCGCACGCGCTATTGCTTTCGCCGTTCCACCGCCTCGAGAATCTCGTCCACGCGCTGCCGGGGCAGGCGCCGCTCGTAGCCCCACATCCCGTCCAGCCACTCCGTGCCCGTGGTCTTCTCCTGCCCCTCGGCCACCATGCGCAGCGCCTCCACGACGCCCGGCACGACGAACGTGTGGCCGCGCGCGTCGCGCTGCATGTTCCACAGCCAATCCTGCATCGTGCCCAGGTCCGTGCGCGCCTGCGAGAGCATTGCGCCGAGGGAGCGCAGACGGTGCAGGACGGCAATCAGTCCGCACGTGGCGAAGAATGAATACGGCTCGAGCGTCTTCAAGCGCTCGCGATACGACTCCTCGTCGCGATGCACGCTCACCGCGCCTTCGGCAGGCAGCTTCGCGCTGGAGACGACGGCGTGCGGACGCAGATCGATGAAGCCGTTCACCGCCATCTGAAAATTGCGCGACTCTTCGTCGGGCAAGAGCTGCGCGATCGAGCTCTCGTGCGTGACGATGGTGCCCAGCGGCGCGATCCAGTAGCCGGTGCGCACGACGGGATTGCCTTTCTCGTCCTCGACGACGATCGGCGAGCCGAGGGACGGCACCGCGAACACGGCGTCGAGCACGACTTTCATCACCGCGAGATGCGCCTCGTCACGCGCGCCGAACTGGCCGGCGTCGATGATCGGCTTCAGCGGCAGCAACTGTCCCGGCTTGTCGGCGGTGACCAGCGTTCGCAGATCGCGCGCGAGCGTCTGCAGGTCCCACGACTCGACGTCGCGGAAAGTCAGCGCGCGCGAGTTTTCGAGGAAGAACTTCTTCGCGTTGAACGACTGGTCGGGATACTCATCGAGCGCCTCGACGTCGAGCGTGCGCAGGCGATGCAGGAGGATGAGCAGTCCCAGCGTGTGCAGCTCGGCCTGATGTTTTGCGGAGCCGAGGTCCTGCAGCGCGAGAGGCTCGATGCCGCTGAGCTGCGCGTCGAAGAGCACGGGTTGATAGAGGAAATCGAAAACGGCGCGCGAGTTGTCGGTCTCGGTGTAGTAGCAGATGCCGTCCTCGAACCACGGCAGATTCGGGTCGTCGCCGAGGAGGCCGGTGGTGGCCAGGACGTGTCCGAGCTCGGAGACCGAGGCCACCTTCATCACCCGATACAAAGCGTCGGCGTTGGCGACGGAGAAGAAGCCGTTCTCGCCGCTGCGGATCACCCACGACGGACGCAGCTCCTCGCCTTTCTTGAAATGCAGCGGCTTGTCTTTGCCGCCGCTGAAGGCGAGCGTGGTGGGCTTGAAGACCTGCACGAACTGCTTTTTCTCTTTGGCGCCGCGGTAGATCTCGTGCGGCGCGTCGCGCAGCGCTTTGACGATGCCGCCGTGCAGCGGGATGCGCTCGCGCATGCGCACTTCG
>DATLBM010000545.1:0-17359 GCA_035526885.1 Thermoanaerobaculia bacterium
GGGGATCGACGAGATTCTCGGCGACAAGCGCGAGGAGATCAAAAGGATCGCGGCCAAACACGGCGTGACGAGCATTCGTGTGTTCGGATCGGTGGCCCGCGGCGACGCGGGGCCGGACAGCGATGTGGACTTTCTGATCGAAAGTGGGCCGGGGCGCTCGCCATGGTTCCCCGCCGGCTTCATCGTCGACATGGAAGATCTGCTCGGGCGCCACGTCGACGTTGCTTCACCAAAGGCGCTGCACTGGTACATCAAAGAGCGCATCCTGAACGAGGCTGTCCCACTGTGAAGGAACGCGACGATCGCTTCTACGTGCTCCACATTCTCGAGTGCATCGGGAACATCGAGCACGACACGGCGGCTGGTAAAGAGTTCTTCATCGGCAACCGAACGTATCGCGACGCCGTTTTGCGCAACCTGCAGATCCTCGCGGAGTCGAGCACGCGGATCGAGGCGCCGTTTCAGGCGCGGCACCCGGAGATTCCCTGGCGCGAGGTCGCCCGGTTCCGCAACGTTGCGGTGCATGACTACCTCGACATCGACTACGACGAGGTGTGGTTGATCGTCACGGAAGATCTGCCAGAGCTGAAGCGACACCTCACGCGCATCGCCGCCGATCTCGAGCGGCCCCATTCTTGAAACGCGAGCGCAAACCATGAGAGTGCTGGTCACGGGGGGCGCGGGGTTCATTGCCTCGCATGTCGTCGATGCGTACGTCGCGCGGGGGCATGAGGTCACGGTCGTCGACGATCTTTCGAGCGGGCGGCGGGAGAACGTCAATCCCAAGGCCGAGTTGATCGTCGCGGATCTGCGTGAGCGCGCAACGATCGAACAGCTGAAGGGAAAGAAGTTCGAGCTCGTCAATCATCATGCGGCGCAGATCGATGTACGCGTGTCCGTCGCCGATCCTGCGGCGGATGCGGAGCTGAACATCGTGGCCGCCCTGCGCTTGTTTCAGGCCATGGTCGACGACGGCGTGCGCAAGATCGTCTTCGCCTCCAGCGGCGGCGCGGCGTACGGCGAGCCGGTGTATGCGCCGCAGGATGAATTGCATCCGCTCGCGCCGCTCTCGCCTTACGGCTGCGCCAAGCTGGCCATCGATCAATATCTCGGATTTTTCCGCGCGGTGCACGGCATCAGGGCCGTGTCGCTGCGATATGCGAACGTGTACGGCCCGCGCCAGCGCAAAGACGGGGAGGCCGGCGTCGTGGCGATCTTCGCGGGCGCGCTGCTCGACGGCCAGACGCCGCGCATCAACGGTACGGGCGAGCAGACGCGCGACTACGTCTTCGTCGAGGACGTCGTCCGCGCGAACATGGCCGCGTCCGAGCATGACGTCGACGGCATCTTCAACGTCGGCACCGGCGTCGAAACCTCGGTCGTCCAGTTGCACGAGGCGCTCGGTGATGCCCTCGGCATCCGCGTCGATCCCGAGCACGGCCCGGCGAAAGCGGGCGAGCAGGTGCGCAGCGTGCTCGACGGCACGCGTCTGCGCACGCTGGCCGGTCTTCCCGAGCCGGTGCAACTCAGACAGGGATTGCAGCGCACCGTCGAGTGGCTGCGCGCACAATCGGGCCGGTAGCGCCGTCCTATTTCGGCACGCTGTATGCCCGTACGTCCCGCGATGCGGAAACTGACACTCGCGCTTCTCCTCGCCGCCGCCCCCCTCCTGCACGCACAGCAAGAGCCGCAGAAACCGGATCCGCTGTGGGAGGCCTGGGTCCGCGGCAACGGCCAGGTGTACGAAAACTTTTTCCAGGATCCCGGGAGCGGCGGCGACACCGTGACGGCAATGCAGGCCGAGGTTGGCGCGAGCCGGCTGCTGACGAAAGGGATTCGCGCATACGGCGAGGTGAACTACCTCCACTTCTTCGACGACACGCTGGAAGGCTCGCCGGGCATGCGCATCGGCGCGCGCGGCGACCTGCGTCCGCACGGTTTCGATGTGTATGCCGAGGTGTTGAACAACCGTCCGTCGTTCGAGCTCGATGAGTTCTCGGGCGCGGACATCCGCCGTCTCGCCGGCGACTACTCGTACCGGTTTCTGAAGGACTGGCAGGTCTCCGTCGACGGCGACTTCGAACAGCAGGAATATGAGAATTCGATTCGCGACAACGACTTTCACCAGGCCGGCGCCGCCATTCGTTGGCGCGGGTCGCGCGTCTTCTCGCCGCAGATCGGATTCCGCACCGGCGAGCGCGACGTGAACGATCCGCTCCAGAGTTACGACCAGCACGAGACGTATCTGCAGATCCGCTCCCAGACCACCGAGCGCCTCTACCTCAGCGCGCGGTTCCGCGACCGCAAGCGCGACTACCAGAACATCGCGCGCGACGACAAACGCCGCCAGATCAATCTCAGTGCGGACTACACGATCTCGGATGCATGGGTGGCGAACTTCTACGCGTCGCGCGAGCACGTCGACACGTCGCAGCCCGGCCGCGACTTCACCTCGGGGCTGTGGATGGCGGGACTGACGTTTCGCTTCTAGTCGACCAGGCGTTCGTCCCTCGTCCGGTCATGAGCTTCAGCAGCCCCACGAACGCGGCCGCATTGACGAAGCAGAAGTAGTACGGCACGGAAAACGGCTTCCAGTAGCCGGCTTTCGTGTCGCGCAACGCGGCGCCGATCAGCGCGAGCACATACACGGCCAGCTGTCCAGCAAGCATCACCGCGTAGAACGCCGAGTGGCGCGCCAGAAACGCCGACGCTACGAGCATGGGAATCAGAAAGAACGGGATCATGTGCCGCACCACTTTGTGGGACAGCACTTCCACGGTGTAGAAGCCGGCGGTGAAGAGTCGCGTGCCGTGGCCGAGGAGGGCGCGGGTGCAGCGGTTGGCGATGCGCACCTTTCGGCGGAATTCCGACTTCGCGTGAATGGTCCCGTTCTCCCACGCCGTGGCCTGCGGCTCGAAGACCAGGCGATAGCCGGCCAGCGGAACGTTCGAGGAGATGGTCATGTCGTCGCCGCGATTGGGATCGTCGAGCGGCACGTACAACTCTTTGCGGATCGCGTAAAGGAGTCCGTCCGCGGCGTAGACGCTGCCGATCTTCGATTCGAGGATCTTCTGCAGCTTGTCCCACTTCACGTAGAGGCCTTCGCCCTCGCCCGTGGCGTCGCCTTTGCGCGTGATGCCCGGCTTGCGCGCGCCCGACACGCCGCCCACTTCCGGGTCTGCGAACTTGCGGGCCATCAGCCGGAGCGTGTGCGCGTCGAGCATGAAGTCGGCGTCGGTGAAGACGAGGATCTCGCCCGAGGCGATGCGCACCGCTTCGTTGACGGCCTCCATCTTTCCCGGCTTCTCGATGCAGAGCAGGCGCACGCGCGGGTCGTCGAACGCGCGCACGATCTCGTTCGTGCGATCGGTGCAGCCGTTCGAGGCGATGATGATCTCCAGCTGCTCGCGCGGGTAATCGAGAGCGAGCGTGTTCTCGATCTTCTGCGCGATGACGCCCTCCTCGTTGTACGCCGCCACGATGAAGCTCGCCTTCGGCGTGACCTCGCCCTCGCGCACGGGCTTTGCGCGGAAGCGGCTGATCAACCACAGCAGCGCCGGATAGCCGAAGTAGATGTAGAAGCAGACGGCGAAGCAGAGCCAGAAGAGGATGGTCATCGGTTTTCCCGGTCGGTGAGCGCGAGAAGCTGCGCCGCGGAGTCGCGGAGATCGAATTCGGCGCGCACTTTTTCCTGGCCGCGCGCGCCCATGGCTTTTGATTTCACGGGATCACTGAGCAGCGTTTTGATGGCGTTCGCCAGCGCGGTCGGGTCCTGCGGCGGCACGAGCAGGCCGCTCACGCCGTGATCGACGAGCTCGGGAATGCCCGCGGTGGTCGTGCTGACGACGGCGCGTCCGGTGGCCATCGCTTCCATCAATGCTACCGGGATGCCCTCCATCATCCCGTCCTTGTCGACGATGGACGGGAGCACGAACAGCGAGGCCTCGCGCATCATCTTCGCCACTTCCTCTTCGGGACGCGGACCGATGAGGTGCACGCGATCGCCGAGGTTGCGGTCGCGGATCATCGACTCGAGCTCGTCGTGCATGGGGCCGTGGCCGACGAGGTTGCACTCGAAGTCGATCCCTTCGTCCCGAAGGATGCGGCACGCCTCGATGAGATAGGGCAGCCCCTTGTACGGACGATGTCCGGCCACGCAGAGAATGCGGCCGGGCACGGGCGCGACATCGTTTGCGTACACATCCGGCTCGATGCCGACGTGGATCACTTCGATCTTGCCGTGCGCGTCTTTCGGATAGAGGCCTTCGAGAAAGCGCTTGTTGTATTGCGAGATGGAGCGCACGAACCGCGACTCGCGGATTTTCCAGTCCAGCAGCGAGCGGTCGCCCTGGATGTCGAACGCGTGCACGGTGAACGAGTAAGTGATGGGCGCGAACTTCGAGACGATCAGCGCCATCGTCGCGGGATGCGACGCGTAGTGGACGTGGATGTGTTTGACGCCTTCCGTGGCCAGTTGCCGCGCGAGAAAAACGGATTTGGGGAAGATGCCCAGCATTCCGATGAGCGACTTCGGCGCTTTGAGCGTGCCGAGGATGATGCCTAGCAGCGTGCTCGTGTAGCGGAGCGGATAGCAAATGAACGCGCCGAGATTCGCGAGCGCGATCCGCAGCGAAAGCCACGGCGTGAACAGCGCGCGCTGCATCCACGGCTTCGCCGCGTCGTGAACGACGGGCGGGTTCTCGCGGATGAGCGGCACGAGCCGCACGGGCTGCCCCTGGCGCTCCATCTCCGTGACCTCGCGCAGGATGAAGGTCTCGGTGACGGTGGGGAATCGGGAGAGCCCCACGGCTATGGGACGTCGTTGAGTCATTGCATCCACGCTTCCAGCATCAGCACCGCCCAGACGTGGTCCTGCTGCGCCGATCGTCCGTTCACGAAGCCGTTCCACACGCCGCGCACCTGCGCGACGTCCAGCAGTCCCTGTTCGCGCAATCTTTTTTCATCGAGGAGATCCTCCGCCCATCCGCGCAGCGGACCGCGAAGCCACGTGTCGATCGGCACCTTGAAGCCCATCTTCGGGCGATCGATGAGCTCGCGCGGGACGTAGCGATCGAGGACGTCGCGCAGGATTTTCTTGCCCGTGCCGCCGCGCACTTTCATCTCCGGCGGGAGCGACCACGCCAACTCGACGACGCGATGGTCGAGCAGCGGCTCGCGCGCCTCGAGGCTGGCGGCCATCGAGGCGCGATCGACTTTGGCGAGGATGTCGCCAGGGAGATAGGTGAGCTGGTCGAGGAGCATCATTCGTTCGACGGGGTCGGTGAGACTCGTCGCCGGCGGACTGAAGCCGGCCGCGCCACTCACCACGTTCTGCCAATACGTGACGACGTCCCAGTAGAAGTCGTCGAGACTCGGCGCGCGCAGCACGCGCGCGAGCTTCGTCATCTGCGTTCCCGACTGCGGCTGCCGCCACGACAGCAGGCGATCCCACTGGCGCGGCGGGACCGCGGCGATGCCGTTGCCGATGGCGCGGCGCAGCGGCGCAGGCACGCGTCCGAACGCGCGCAGCACGCGCTGGCCTTCGAAGTAGCGGCGATAGCCGCCGAACACTTCGTCGCCGCCTTCGCCGGACAGGCTCACCGTCACGTACTGCCGGGCCATGTGCGACACGAGATACGTCGGGATCTGCGACGAGTCGGCGAACGGCTCGTCGTACATCGACGGCAGCCTGGGGATGACGTCCATGGCCTCGCGCGGCGTGACGTAGAGCTCCGTGTGCGCGGTGCCGAGATGCCGCGCCGTCGCCGCCGCGTACTTCGCCTCGTCGTACGCCCCCTCGGCAAAGCCGATGGTAAAGGTCTTGACCGGTTGCGACGCCTGGGCCTGCATCAGCGCCGTGACCAGCGTCGAGTCGATGCCGCCGGAGAGGAACACGCCCAGCGGCACGTCCGCGACCATGCGCATGGCCACGGCATCGCGCAGCAGCGCATCCAGCTCGTCGGCCGCTTCGCTCTCGTTGCCGCGAAAACGCTGATGCACGCCGCGCTCCGCGACCTCGGCCGCCGACCAGTACGTCGTCGTGCGCAGTTCCGAGGTGGTGCGCGAGAGCGTGACGATCGTGCCGGGCGTCTGCTTGCAGATCCCGCGATAGATCGACAGCGGCGCGGGCACATAGAGGAAGCGCAGATACGCGGCCACGGCGTCGCGGTCGACGTCGGCGACGAAGTCGGGATGGCGGCGCAACGACTTCAGCTCGGAGCCGAAGAAGAACGTGCCTCGCGAGAAGCCGTAGTACATCGGCTTCACGCCCATCCGGTCGCGGACGAGGTGCAGCAGCCGCTCGCGCGTGTCCCACAACGCGAACGCGAACATGCCGACGAAGCGCTTCACCGCGCTCTCCAGCCCCCACGCCTCGATGGCGGCCAGCATCACTTCCGTATCGCTGTGTCCGCGGAACTCCGGCGCGACACCCTCGGACAACAACTCGCGGCGGATCGACTCGTAGTTGTAGACCTCGCCGTTGAAGACGATCACGTAGCGGCCCGACGAGGAAGTCATGGGCTGATGTCCTGCCGCGCTGAGATCGACGATGGCCAGGCGGCGGAAGCCGAGGGCCAGGCCGTTCGCTTCGTCGATGAAGTCGCCGCTGTCGTCGGGGCCGCGATGGACGATGGCGTCGCTCATGGCGCGCACGGCGGCGCGGAGATCGTCCGCGGGTTTCGGTGCGCCGATGAAGCCGGTCAGGCCGCACATACGTCAACGTAGGACGGGCTTCAGCCCGTCCCCCCCGGATGGACGGGCTGAAGTCCATCCTACGTTAGTCAGAATCTTCGCCGCCTGCGTCGACCACGCGAACGGTCCCTGCGCGTCGCGCTGAATGCCCGCACCCACCCGCGCCGCGAGCTCGCGATCCTTCAGGAGTCGAATGAGGGCCTCGGCGAGCGCATCGGGATTTTCCGGCGGCACGAGCAGTCCCGACACCTCGTGCGTGATGACGTCGCGGAACGCGCCGACGTTGCTGGCCACGGTGGGCACGCCGAACGTCTGGGCCACGTGCACCGCGCCGCTTTGATAGATGTCGCGATACGGAAAGACGATGACCGACGCGAGCTCCATCCACGCGGCGACGTCGCCGGAGTCGATGTACTCGGGGACCCACGTCACGCCGTCCGTGGCGCGCTGCTGGTGCGCGGCCAGATCGAAATCGTGAAAGGGAAATCCGGCCAGGATCAGTCGCGCGCCCGTCTCGCGCCGCACGCGCGGCCACGCGTCGAGCAGCACGTCCGTGCCCTTGTAGCGCGAGAGCGTGCCGAAGAAGAGCACGACCTGTTCCTCGCGAATGTCGAGGCGCTTGCGAAGATTCACGCCGGGCGTGCGCAGCTCGCGAAAGATGTCCTCGTTCCCGTGCACGATGACCGCGGGGTCGCCGCCGAACGACTCCGTGAATTCTTTGCGATTGCGCTCGAAGTGCACGAACACTTTGTCGAAAAGACGATAGATGCGGCGATAGAGAAACTGGCGCCAGCGTTTGCGATCGAACATGCCCGAGGTGGCGAAGGGCTGGACGTTGTGACAGATGTCGGCGAGGAGGCGCGCCTTGCGCCGCAGCAGCAGAAGCGGGAAGTAGTCGAAGGGGAAACGGATGTCGCCGATGAGCACGACGTCGGGGTGCAATTCCGCGACGCGGCGGATCTGGCGCAGCCATTCGCGGTAGTAGCGAACCGCGCGCGTCACGCGGCGCAGTTTGCGCCAGGCCACGGCCCACGGCGCGGTGGAGATTTTTCCGGAGGGCTTCGGATCCCACAGCTCGATCGAGGTCTCGACTCTGAACGGCGCGGTCAGCGACGCGAGCTCGTACTCGGTGGCGGTGATGAGCGTGACCTCCGCGCCGGCCTGCGCGAGCGCGCGGCAGAGTTGAAACGCGTAGTGGATCATCCCGCCTTTCCCCGCCGGCTCGAGGAACACGATCTTCACGCCGCAGCCTCGGCATACACGTTCTCCAGCCGCGCAATCCACGCATCCGTCGAAAACTCCGTCTGCGCGCGTTGCAGCGCGGCCACGCACATCGACGGCGTCGTGCGATGCAGCGCCGCGGCGATCGCGTCGGGCTGACCGGGCGGAACGAGGATCCCGGTCACGCCGTCGACGACGATCTCCGGAATGCCGCCGACGTTCGACGCCACGACCGGCAGCCCCGCGGCCATGGCCTCGAGCAGCACCGTGGGGAACGCATCCTCCAATGATGGGTGCACGAAGACGTCGCAACCGGCGAGCAGCTCCTCGACGTCGGTGCGATGGCCGGCCCAGCGGACGTTGTCCGTGCGCGCCAGCGACTCCCATTCCGCGCGCATCGGACCGTCGCCGATGATGAGGAAGGTCGTGTCGGGAACGCGCGCCGCCGCTTCGAGCAGCACTTCGATTCCTTTCCTCGCGCGCAGCACGGAGACGGCCACGGCAATCTTCGCGCCGGGGCTGACCCCGAATTCTTTATCCAGCCGCGCGCGCGTCGACGAACGATCGCGAGCGAAGCGCGAGACGTCGATGCCGTTGTGCACGACGCGTACGTTTTTCAAATCGGCGTACGCGCGGCCGAGGGCGGCGGAGACGACGATCACGCGCGAGGCCCAGCGATTCAAAACGAAGCGCATGAGCCGATCCTTCGCGTCGATGGCGAAGCGTCGTATGGCGCTCGACTCCAGTGCCTTCGTCGCGGCGGGCGTCGCATGCAGCGAGGTGATCGACGGCACGCCCGTCTCGCGCGACAGCCACGCGCTCCAGATCGCCGAGTAGGTGAGATGCGCGTGGACGAGGTCGATGCGTTCCTCGCGAACGAAATCCGCGAAGCGGCGGAACGCTGCGCGGTCGCGGAGATTGCGCGCGCCAAAGTTCACCGTGCGCACGCCCCTGCGCTGGAGCTCCTGTTCCGTGCGATTCGCACCCGCGGCGTGCATGCACGCGACGGTGAGGTCGTGTCGCGTGCGCGATGCGAACGGCAGCGCCAGCGCTTCCGCGCCGCCGACGTCGAGCGAATCGAGGAGCCACAGGAGACGCACTTACGACATGGCCCTTGCGATGACTTTGCGCAGCGCCGCGCGCCGCGCGGAATCGACGCCGCCGCGGGCCAGCATGCGCAGCGCGCGCGTGATCGTGAACAGTCGCAGCGCGTCTTCGTCGACCGTGCCGCCCCAGCCATCGAGGAAAGCGGTGCGCAGTTCGGGACGCTCGACGTGCAGCAGCATCTCCGCGACGTCTTCCATCGGCAGTCCCTCGCGATAGCTGCCGAAGTCGACGACGTCGACGCGCCGTTCGCCGATGAAGATGTTGCGCGGCGCGAAGCTGCCGTGCTGTCCGACGACCAGCGTCTCCTTCTGCGCGAGCCGCGTCTCCAGCTCGCGCAGGCGATCGACGATGGCCTCACGCCGCGCGGCGATGACGCGATCGCCGGCGGAGACGAGGTCGAGATGCCGTTGCGCGAGCACGACCACCGCGGTGAGCACGTAGCGCCCGTCGCCGTCGCCGCGCGTGTTCGACTGCATGAGCCGCAGCCACGTGCCGGCCTTGAACAGATTCCCGGCGGTCAGTGCCGCGGCGAGCGATTTCCCGTCCGCGCGCTCGAGGACCAGCGCCGCATTCGGCTCGTCGAACATGAGAAGACGCGGCACCGTGTACGCGTTCTCCGGTCCCATGGTCTGGCGCAGCGTGGAGAGCACTTCGAACTCGGCGCGCGCGCGATCGAGCGCGGACTCCGACTCGTCCGCGGAAGCGCGCGGACGCCGTACGATCGCATCCTTCCGGTTCACTCCATCGCTGATCGCCACCTCGGCCACGAATGCATCCGCGAGCTCGTGCACTTTGCGCACGCCCACGGCCACCGTGCCGAGGCGCGACCAGCGCAGCGAGCGCACGCGGTCGGCGGTGGAGGGCTGCACGTCGTTCACGTGTCCCTGGCGATCGAGGAGCGAGACGAGCTGCTCGGCGGTGCGGTGGATGTGAAAGTCGCGGCGCACCTTGACCTGTCCTGCGCGGCCGAGGCGGTCGCGGAGTGCGGGATCGGCGGCCAGGCGGAGGACGGCGTCGGCGAGCTTCCCCGGATAGGCCGCGTCCACGAGGATGCCGCTCACCTCACTGGTCACGAGCTCCGGAATGCCCGAGATCGACGATGCGACGACCGGCTTGCCCGCCGCCATGGCCTCCATCAGCGAAAGCGGAATGCCGTCCATCTGCCCGTCGGTGGCGATGATCGACGGCAGCACGAAGATGTCCGCCTCGCGCATCAGCTGCGCGACTTCGTGCTGCGGGCGCGGGCCGAGGAGATGAACGCGATCGGCGAGGCCGTGATCGGCGATCCAATGGCGAGTCGTCTCCAGCAGCGGGCCGGAGCCTACGATGTTGCAGTCGAAGTCGAGTCCCGCTTTCGCCAGTCGCGCGCAGGCCTCGATGAGGAACGGGAACCCGCGCTGGGGCGTGAGCGCGGCGACCGAGATCAGGCGAATGCGTGCGCCGTCGTGCGGCTGCACGGCGCCTTCGGCATACACATCGGGATTCACGCCGCTGTGCACGACCTCGACCTTGCTCTCCGTCAGCACGGGATAGAGGCCGCAGAGGAAGGCCTTGTTGAACGTGGAGATGGCGCGGACGAACTTCGCACGCGCGATCTTCTCGCGCAGCAGCACGCGGTGCACGAAGACGTCGGGCCCGTGCACCGTGAAGCTGTACGTGATGTCGCTGAGCGACGACATGATGTACGCCGCCGTCGTGGCGTGCGACGCGAAATGCGCGTGCACGTGGCGGATGCCCATGCGCGGCAGAACGCGCGCGAGATGCACGCACTTGGGGAAAAGCGCCAGCGTGCGGATCAGCGTCGAGGGACGAATGATGCCCGCGGCGATCAGTCCGAAGAGCAGGCGCAGATAGCGCAGCGGAGCGCGCAGGAACATGGCCGCGTTCGAGCCGGCGATGGCGGCGGAGAACAGCGGCGTGTACAACGCGCGCTTGACCCAGGGCCGCGCTTCCTCGTGGACCACGCGCGTGTCGCCGTGCAGCAACGGCACGACCAGCACCGGCTGGCCGACGCGCTCGAGCTCGACAATTTCGCGGAGGATGAACGTTTCGTCGATGCGCGGGAAGCGCATCATCAATACTGCGATGGCCGTGCGTACGCGCGGCGAGTCATTGCGGGGTTCCCGCTCCGTTTGCGCGGCGGCCTCGTTCATTGTGGCCGCACGCGTCCCCGGAACGAGACCGTGGTCCATTACACCGCGTCCCGTCCGGTGCACACGACGTCGACGGTGCGCAGGAGAATCTCGAAATCGAGCTCCAGACTCCAGCGGTCGACGTATTCGCGATCGAGCGCCAGTCCTTTATGACCGACGCAATTGCTGCGGCCGCTGACCTGCCATAAGCCCGTAATGCCCGGCGGCGTCGCGAAACGGCGGACGTTGCTGCGGCCGTGTAGTTTTTCGAGATCCACTTCGCGAAGCGGACGCGGCCCCACCAGGCTCATCGTGCCTTCCAGCACGTTGAAGAGCTGCGGTAACTCGTCCAGGCTGTATTTCCGGAGGAATTTGCCGATCGGCGTGACGCGGGGATCGTTTTTCGGCTTGACGAATGCGGTGCCGCCGCCTGCTTCCATCTTGTCCGCGTTCACGCACATCGTGCGAAATTTGTACATTTCGAACGGATTGCAGCGGAATCCGATGCGCCGCTGCCGGAAGATGATCGGGCCCTTGCTGGTCAGTTTGATCGCTGCCATGAGCACGAGGAGAAGCGGCGTCAGCAGCGTGATCAGAAACAGGGAAGCGGCCACGTCGATGAGACGTTTGGCGCGCGCGCCGTAAGGATGGCGCGTGGAGAGGTCGTAGTAATACGCGTGCGGGCCGGTGTCGTCGCTGACGACGAATCCCTTGACGCGCTTGGATTGCTCACGGGCGTTACGGATGAGTCCTTTGTAGCGGGAGAGCTCGTAATCGAAGTGGTATTCGGACATGGGAATCCCGGATGCGGCCGACTGCACGAAAGAGTTTGTTGATGCGCTGCTGAAGCGTTCTGCTGTGCGCGTCTTGTGTGTTCTGCAAACGATTCGCCAAACAATGGTGAATCGTTAGGCAAATCAATTGCACTGGCGTTTGGGCGCTTCAGTAAATTCTCTTTGTCAACGGCAGGGGCCCCAAAATGAATAAAAAGACTCTCATTGCAGCGCTGCTGTTGTCGGCCGCGATGCAGGCGACGGCAGCCGTACGCGTCCGGGAAATGGTCGTACAGCCGATCGCAGGCAGCGAAGGCGGACATCCCAAAGAGCGCGTGAGCACGCAATCCATCCAGACCAATCACGAAACCGATCCCGCGCGCCTGGACGTCTATCCGGTGGCGGGCACGCCGGGGCGCGACCTCACCATCCCGTATTTTGTCGACCTCGATCCCGGTCCCGGCAAACTCGACTTTCACTGCACCGATCTCACCTTCAACAATCACACGGGTCACGATGCGTACATCCGCAGCTTCAGCGAGCAGCGCATCGGCGTGCCGGTGTTCGCCGCGCGCGACGGCGTGGTGACCGACATCCATGACGGCGAGGCGGACGAGAACGTCAGCAACACCACGCCCGCGCAGGCGAACTACATCACCCTGCGTCACGGCGCCGACGATACGACGCAGTACGTGCACCTGCGCAAAGGCATCACGCTGCACGTGGGCGACGCCGTCACGGCCGGCACGCAGATCGGCTGGGTGGGCAGCAGCGGCATGAGCATGGGTCCGCACGTGCACTTCGAGGCGCGCCATGAAGGCGTGCCGTACGAGCCGATGGCCGGCCCATGCCGCGCCGGCCTCTCCTATTTCGTCGACCAGCCCACGCTCTTCGACACGCCCAACGTCCTCGGCGCCACCTTCAGCGCGAAGAGCTTCGGCGACTATCCGGAAGCGCCATTCGACGAGGCGCCCCACACCGGCACGTTCCGCGCGGGACGCCACACGATTTACTTCAAGGTGGAACTGGCGAACGTCAGCGCCAGCACCCGTTACACGCTGAAGATCCATGCGCCGAACAACCTGCGCACCGACATCGCCGCCCTCGGCCAGCTCAAGGCCATCGACGTCTCCCTGGCCTCGGTGTGGTGGGCCCTGGACGTCGACCTCGATCGCGTGGGCGAATGGGCCATCGATCTCGAGGTGAACGGACGGCGCCTGTTCTCGCTGCCGTTCACCGTGGTCGGCGTGTCCGACGAGATTCACAACCGGCCGCCGAATCCGGTGTCGGTGGCGATGGAGCCGCTGGCCATTCGCGCCGGGGAAGTGGCGGTCTGCCGCGCGTCGGAGGCGACGATGCTGCCGGACCCCGACTACGACGTGGTGCGCTATCGCTACGAGTGGCGCGTGAACGGAGTGCCGGTGCGCGACGTGACCACGGCCGCGCAAAGCGACGCGCTGGCGCGCCAGTACGTGACCACCGGCGCGCAGATCGCGTGCAGCGTGACGGCGTCGGATGGAAAGGCCAACGGCCAGACCGTGACGGCGTTCTCGGCGCCGGTGATCGCGGTCAGGCGGCGGGCATCGCGACCGTGATGCCCGTCAGCTTCGAGTACGTTTCGAAATAGGCGCGAACGGCGCGCGAGACGCGATTCTTTTCGCGGAACGTGCGCCGCAGCGCCTCTTTTTCATCCACGCGCTGGTAGCGCCGCCACGGATAGTTGATGCCGTACGTCGTCGCGTAGTGCAGCACGTCCGTGAGCGGCGACGCCGAGTGCGTGAAGTGCTCCCAGTCCACCACGCCCACCGCTCCGTCATCCGAGAGCAGCACGTTGCGCGGCCAGAAGTCGCCGTGCATCGCGGAGTGCGGAATCTCCTTTCCTTTCACGATCGACGTGTCGCTCGTGCGCGTGGCCAGGTGAAACGCGGCCAGCCATTTCGCGGCCGCGTCGAAATGCTCCTCGACGTACTTCCAGGGCGCGAGCGATCCCTGCATGTCGATGTACGCGCTGCGGCCCGGCAGCGCGGTCATGGCCAGCAGCTCACCGCGCGGCGACGTGTGATAGCGCAGCACGGCGGGCAGCGTCTTCTTCAGATCCGGCGGCAGGAACGCGCCCATCTGCTCGATGGCCTCGGACTCCACGCGCAACGACGGCGCCGCGCCCGCGCGCTGCGTCTTGACCACCATCGCCGGATGAAAGAACGCGATCGTGCGTCCGCGCTCGCTGGTCTCGTAGTCGCGCAGGTAGATCGCGGACTCGTTCGTGATCAGATCCGGCACTTCATCGAGCATCGACAGGACGTGCTCGATGCCTTGCGTCGACGATGCGCGTTTGAGCTGCGGACGCCCGGTCGCGCGGCGCAGACGCCCGGCCGGTCCTTGCGGCACGTACAGCGACTGCGTGAAGTAGCGCCGCGCCTCGGGCTCGTGCAACGGCACGAGGAAGCGATCGAGCTCGCCGTACATCACGCCGTCCGGGCCGCGCCGGGAAGAAAGTGCGCCCGCGCGCGGCGGAAAAGGTCGCGATCGAGGAGTGCCAGCACGAGCGCGTAGACCGCGGCGCCGAGGAGCATGCCGCCGAGAGCCTGCACGATGGCCGGCAGATGCGCGGCCCAGCGCACCCACATCATCACCGGCACCGCCATGACCGCCGTGGCGACGCTGCTCGGCGTGAGCGCGCCGATGATGGCCATCGCGCGCACGCGGATGACGCGCGAGGCCACGATCAGCGTGAGCAGCGTGCCGGCCGCGGTCGAGATCGAGAGTCCCCAGGCCACGCCCGTCGCGCCCCACTTCGCGCCGAGGAGCAGGCCGGGGACGATGATGATGGCCTTGATGATGGAGAGGCGGGCGAGCAGTTTTGCGCGGCCTGTCGCTTTCAACACGTCGCCCGCGTGCGTGCTCAATGCGCGCAGTCCCGCGAACACGGACAGCGCGCCGAGGATCGGCGCCGCGGCCAGCCATTGATCGCCGAGGAACACGAGAACGACGGGACGCGCGAGCAAAAGCAAGCCGACGGAAGCAGGCAGCGTCACCGCGGAAATGTAGCGGCTGGCGGTGAGATACGGCGTTCGCAGCGACTGCCCATCCGCGTGCATTCGCGAGAAAGCGGGGAAGAGCACTTTGCTCATCACCCACAGCAGGACGACGATCGTCGTCTCGGGCACTTTCGTAGCCATCTGGTACAGGCCGAGCGCGGTGGTGCCGAGGAGACGGCCGACCACCGCGAGGTCGGCGTGATGCGTGACCGCCGCCAGGACGTTCACGATGATGATGCCGCGCCCGTAGCCGAGCATCGGCTTCACGAGATCCATCGGCAACCGGAAGCTGGGACGCCACGGCACGATGGCCCACAGAAAAATCGTGCTCGCCGCGACGCCGGCCAGATGTCCCCACACCAGGCTCCACGCGCCGAAGCCCATCCACGCCAGCACGAGCGAGACGACGGCTTTGATCGCGGCCAGGCCGAATTCGGGAAGGAGGCGCGCGCGGAAGCGCATGTCTTTCTGCGACAGCGCGTCGTGCGCGTTGCCGAGGTATCGGATGATGAAGCTGAAGCCGAGGGCGCGGACGATGGGCGCGCCGTTCGGAGCGTTGAAAAAATCCGCCACCCACGGCGCGAGGATGAACGTGGCCACGCACCAGCCCGCACCCGCCAGCGCGTTCACCCAGAAGGTGACCAGGGCCGCGTCTTCGCGCCGGTCCGGCCAGTACACCAGCGCCATTCCTGACCCCAGGTCGCCGATGGTCTCCGCGTAGGTGATGTAAACCATGGCGAAAGCGAGCATGCCGAACTCGCGCGGCGCGAGCAGACGCGCCAGCAGCGCGAGGCCCACGAGGGTGATGAATTTCGCGCCGGCGGTGGCTACGAACGCCCAGACCGCCGCGCGGGCCGTGACTCGTCCCGTGCTCATCGAAGACTCTCGGCCACCGTGTTGCGAAGCGTGCGCCGCATCCACACACGGATCAAAAAAGAGTGTTTCGCCGGCGCGTTGCGATCGAGCAGATGCTGCGCGCGGACGCGCGTGCAGCGTTTCAGCGCATCGGCGTCGACGACTCCGTAGCCGTCGAGGAAGGCCTGACGCAACGCGGGCACGAGTCGCTGATGCCGCGGCATGAGCAGCTTCAGTTGCAGCAGAAAGTACGCGACGTCTTCCGCGGGATCGGCGTCTTCCCGATAGCCCTCGAAGTCGATGACCTGCACGCGGTCCGCGTCGATGAAGATGTTGCCGGGCCAGTAGTCGCCGTGGTGTCCGGTCCGCGTCGCTTTCTGCATTTCGCGCAACCACAGGCCCGCGCGGCGCAGCGGCTCGCGCAGCTCTTCGACCGCGTTGCGCTCGCGTTTGTACTCGCGAATGAGCACGTCGAGCGGCGTGCCGGTGGCGTATTCGAGGGTCAGCGTGCCGCCTTCGAGCGACAGCGGTCGCGGGACGGAGAACGCGGCGGGCATCTTCGCGTGCAGCGTCGCCAGCACCTCGAACTCGTGGCGCGCGCGCACTGCCGCGCTGCGCGTCGCCGAAGCCTCTTCGCGGTGCTGCTTCACGATCGCGTCGTCGAGCGTGCCGATGCGCGAGTCGGCGCGC
The DNA here is from genome assembly GCA_035526885.1 of Thermoanaerobaculia bacterium. Taxonomy (GTDB): domain Bacteria; phylum Acidobacteriota; class Thermoanaerobaculia; order Gp7-AA8; family Gp7-AA8; genus QHVT01. The sequence goes on from DATLBM010000545.1 coordinate 16,510, forward strand.
TCGGAGATCCACTGCACGGTCACGCCGCGACCTCTTCGCCGCGCGCCAGCCGGGCCAGCGCCATCGCGAACCCGAAATAGAGAGCGACGTAGCGCAGATGCGTCTCGTGCAGGAACACGCTGGCGGTGAGATAGCTGGCGATGGCCACGCTCACGGTCATGGTCACGACCGCGAGCTCGCGATCTCCGCGCGACACGAACGCGCGCCGCGAACGATGCAGCGACACCAGCGCCGTGACGGCGAGCGCACCGAACGAGAGCAGCCCGAGGAGTCCCGTCTCCGCGGCGATCGCGAAGTAGAGGCCGTGCGGATGCTCCTGCGTGCCGGCCGGGTGATAGTCGACCCACGGCGAGCCGATGTCGTTCGCGTAGCGCAGGTACAAGCGGGGATAGTTGCCCGCGCCGATGCCCGTCAGCGGATGCGCGTCGAACATCGCCAGCCCCGAGGCCAGGAGAAGCTTGCGCTTCTCGACGGAGCTGTCGTAGTCGACGAACGTCGTCGTGTAGCCGGGCATCATCGTCTCGATGGTGAGCAGGCGGCTGGCGATGTTCGAGGGCAGCAGCAACAGCGCGACGACGGCGGCGGCCGCGGCGTAGGCGATGTGCTTCGCGCGCACGTGCAATCCCAGGAGGAGCAGCGCGGTCATCACGAACATGGCCAGCATCGCGCCGCGTGAATACGTGACGAGCGTGCCGGCGGTGATGATCACCGCCGCGATCGCATACGCGATCCTGCGCGCCCGCGTGCGCTCGACCACCGCGTAAGCGACGGCGAGCGGAATGACGATCAGCAGAATGCGCGCGTAGAAATTCGGATCGGAGTTCGGAGGCCCGGCCGCGCGCGCGCCGAT
>DATLBM010000546.1:0-8627 GCA_035526885.1 Thermoanaerobaculia bacterium
CGATGCGCCCCATCACGCGCCGGATGATGGCTCCCGTCTCGCCGTCGTGGTCGGAGCGTGACGCCATGAACCGCAACTGCATCTCCACGAGCGGACAGATGTCGATCAGCTTCTCGATGTCCGCGATCAGCTTCTCCTTCACCGCGCGCTCGTCTTCGGCGGCAAGCAGCGGCAGCGCCAGCGCGAGGAGGACGAGGAGTTTTCGCATGACCAGGATTATGCGCCTCGCGAGCGGCGCCCGTCAGGGCCGCGCGGTGCGCCGCTTCGGCAGAAGGTCGAAGTGACCGGCCAGGCCGTGCGTCTGTGCGGCGGCGCCGGGCAGCGTCTGGTGAATCAACAGCGGGGCGGGTCCTCCCGGCACGGCAATCACATGCGCGCGCTCACCGACGAATGGATACTTCCGGACACGCGCTCCGACGGTTGCGTCGCGACCCACGGTCCAGGTGTCCGGCCCGCTGTGCACGACCCAGTGATCGCCTTCGACATGAATGGATGACAGTGCGATGGCGTCGCCGATCAGAAAGCCCTGCACCGGGTCGAGAAGCGTCCCGGGATGGGCGATGCGCAGGCCGCGGATCTCGCCCGAGTACGTGACCCACACGACCAGTGTCCGATCGCCCGCGCTGGCCGTGTGGTACACGAATTCGGAGCCGTACTGGGCGACATTGGGGCCGGCGAGCAGTACAGGAGCGCCGAGCGGCGAGAGATTCCGCGAGTACGCCTGTGCGTAAATGCTCATCGGCGGCGCTCCATAACAGGCCGGGAAACAGAGGCCCCACTCGACCCACAGGACCGCGTACTGCGTTCCTGTCCACGTGATGTCGCAGTCGCCGCCGATCGCTTCGGCGCCGGCTTTGATCATCGTCCAGCCATCGGCGGAGACGGTGCCGATGAGCTTCTCGGAGCAGAACGCGTACTCGCGTCCCGTCCACGTCACGTCCGCGCTCGCGTAACGGTCGGCGATCGGCAGCACGGTCGTCGTGCCGTCGTGCGCCACGTGGATCAGGCGCAGCTCGCCGTTGATCCCCACGAGCGCACCGTCCCCGTCGGTGGCAATGGAGGGCCGCGCAGCGGTCGGAAAGTACTGCCCGGGACCGTCGAGAAGCCTCCCCTGCCCATCGAAGCGCCCGATGCCGACGCCGAATCGGGTATTGATCTCCGTCCACGCCGCGAGGTAGTGATCTCCCCGCCACACCGCCGCCGGCGATTCATATCTCGGCGCCGACTTCGATACGAGGATCCCCTCGGCCGGACGCAGGAATCCGGGCGCGCCGAGGATGTCGGCGCGGACTTCCTGTTTGTAGCTGCCCGTGACCGTGTAGGGGGTCCAGGCGACGAGCGTGTCGCCGCGCAGCGCTGCGACCGGGCCGCAGCGGGGTCGCGACCAATGTGCCGTCCTCGCTGTATTCGGACACGGCGAGAACATCGTTGGGATCGCCGAGCTTCGAGTACGCGACCACGAATCGCGACCCGTTCCACGCCACGGTGGGATCGATCCCCCTGCCGACCGTGAACTTCTCGCCGATGGCGAGGCCATTGCGATCGAGCAGGCGCGCAAGAAGGGTGGCGCTTTCGCTCCACACGAGAAAGAAGCGCGATCCGCTGGAGGCGACGCTGAGCCCGACGGTCTGGCCGTCGTTCCGCCCCGCCGCCGGCTTCGTGTTCACGTGCGCCGAGCCGCTACGCACCTGCGCGACCTCCATCACCGACGCGTAGACGCCCCCGTCGTTCGGATCGATCCAACTGAGCAGCCCGGTCGTCCCGTCGGAACCAACGGTGTACGACGCGTCCCGCACCGGCACCGGCGACGTCACCAGCGCGCGTGCGCCGGCGAGCACCCGGCCGTCGCGATCGATGATCGCGTACTGGCCGTCGAAAAAATACGCATACGCGTCGCCGAGCCAAATCAGTTTTCCGCCGTACCAGCTGGGGAACGTGGACGCCGGCGCTGTCGCGATCGCACCTTCGCGCGTCACCTTCACGAAATCCGTTGCGCCCGAACGTTCGATGGCCACGAGAAAGTCGCGGCCATCCGAGGCGACGGAGAGAAAGCCGGTCTCGCGTTCCCGGACTCCTCCGGCGTCGAGTGGAATGCCGGTGGGATCGACGACCGAGCCGTCGCGCGTCATCCGCGCGGCGAACGTACGCGCCGTCTTACCGCGACTGTCTTTCCACACCAACAGGAACTGTTCGTCGCTCGCAGCCACGTGAACGGAGTCGCGCGTGCCCGGAGCGCCGCCGATGCGCGGCTCGGCAATCGGGAACTCCGCGGCCGCCGCGGACGTCACGAGCAGGGAAAGAAGGACGAGGACCGCGCCCCTGGACGACATGCGCGGAACGTACATTTATTTGCAGTCCTGGTCAATGGCGAACGCTACAGACCCTCACGCGCCTCGCAGCGCCGCCGCCACCTGCGTGAGATCCGTCTCCTGCAACGTGCGCACGTCGATCGTGAAGCGGTCGTTCTGCACGCGGCCGACGATGGGCGGATCGTTCGCGAGGAAGCGCGCCTGCACCTCGCCGGCGTTGCCCGGCACTTCGATGGCGATCGAGGCCATCGTCTCGGTGGGCGTCGTGCCGCCGCCGAGGGCGCAGCGGCTGTCGATGATCGTGCAGTTCGTACCGCGCGTGAGGAGCTCCGCGCGCGTGCGCAGCAGCTCCAGCGGCGTCGAGAGCATGCGATACACGGGCACGCACTCCTCGTACTTGCGCGTGGCGAACGCGCGCAGCGTCGCGGCGAGGATCGCGTACGACTCCTTGCCCACGCGCAGCGCGCGCATCAGCGGATGTTTGGCGCAGCGCGCGATCAGCCGTTCGCGTCCGAGAATCAGTCCGCCTTGCGTCGCGCCGATGAGTTTGTCGGTCGAGCAGGTGACGGCGTCCACGCCGCTCCGGATCAGACTGGCCAGCGTTTCGCCGGCCGCGAATCCGTACGGATGGAGCTCCACCACGCGGCCGCTGCCTTCGTCGTAGAGCAGCGGCACTTTCTTCTGCCGCGCCACGTCCACCAGTTCGCCGATGCCCGGCGTCTCGGTGAATCCCACGATGTCGAAGTTCGATCGGTGCACGCGCAGGATCGCGGCGGTTTTACGTCCGCACGCATCGGCGTAGTCGCGGGCGCGCGTGCGGTTCGTCGTGCCCACTTCGCGCAGTTTGGCGCCGCCCTGCTGGATGACGTCGGGAACGCGGAACGCGCCGCCGATCTCCACCAGCTCGCCGCGCGACACGATCACTTCCTTCCCCGCCGACGTCGCCGCGAGCAGGAGCATCGTGCCGGCCGCATTGTTGTTCGCGAGGATCGCCGACTCGCATCCGAAGAGCGTGCGGCAGATGGCGGTGAGATGCTCGTCGCGCGCGCCGCGCTCTCCCTCCTCCAGATCGAACTCGAGGTTGGAGTAGCCGTTCACGATCTCCGCGGCCTCGCTCCAGATGCCCGGGTGGATGGGCGAGCGCCCCAGGTTGGTGTGGATGACCACGCCGCTGCCGTTGATCACGTGGCGCAGTGTCGATTGCGTGGCGGCGGCGATGGCCGATGCCACGGCACCCACCGCGTCGTTCTCGTCATACGCCGCGCGCGTCGCGCGAAGCGTCGTCAGGTGATCGACGACCGCGTCCTTCACGCGCTCGCGCCCGTACTTTGCCACCACCGGCGCAAAGGCCTCGGCCGACAGGATTTTCTCGACCGAGGGGATGGAGCGGAGCGCGGAATGCACTACCGGAGCGGAGGCTTTCACCATATCGTTGTGCCAGTTTAAGCGTGATCAAACAGGACGATGAGCTGGAGAAGCTCGAGGAAGACATCCGGAAACTGAAGAACAAGTACGACATGTTCTTCACCGGGATCATCAAGGTGCCGCCGTCGTTCGAGCGGCATCAGGTGGAGACGTACATCTTCGAGCTCAACAAGCTCAAGATCCGCGACAACAGCCGCCGCTTCCGCCTGTCCACGCTCACGTCGCGCTACAACCAGTACCGCGAGATGTGGGGCCGCCGGATGCGCGAGCGCGAGGAAGGTCCGCTGGACTTCCGCCGCCGCCAGGCCGCGTTCGAGGAGCCGTCGCCTGAGCCGGCGGCGGCACTCGGAGAGCGTCCGCGCGTAACGTCGGCCCGGCCCGATCCGTATGTAAGGATGACGCCGGGTGCGAACGGCGAGCAGATCCGCAGGCTCTACGACGACATCGAGCGGGCACACGGCGCCATCGGCAAGGCCTCGAACCTCTCGCTGGACCAGGTGGCGGCGATGGTGCAGAAGCAGACGGACCTGGTCCGTGCGAAATACAACGTGAAAACCGTGGCCTTCCGCGTCGAGACCGTCGACGGGAAGGTCAAGCTGAAAGCGAAACCACTTCAGGACTGATCTCGAACATGAAACGTACGATCCTCTTCCTCGTCACTCTCGCCGCCTTCGGCTGCGCGTTCCGCAAGCCGCAAACCTCGGAGTACGAGGGGCCGTTCTACGCCAAGTACCTCAACACCGGCAGCGCGCTCGACGCGCAGATCAACCGCACGCTGGAAGGCCTGCGCCTCGATCCCAACAACTCCCAGCTCCACAACGACCTCGGCGCGCTGCTCGTGCAGAAGCGCTTTCCGAACGACGCGGAGCGGGAGTTCGAGCGCGCCGTCGATCTCGACAAACACAACTACCAGGCCTGGTACAACCTCGGTCTCGTGCGCGCGTCGCGCGGCGACGAGGGCGGCGCACGCCGCGCGTACATGGCCACCGTGCATTACAAGCCCGGACACGCACTGGCGCTCTTCCAGCTCGGACTGGTCGAGGAAAAGCTCCAGCACACGGACCGCGCGGTCAACCTGATCGCCAAGGCGCTGACCATCAATCCGCGGCTGATCGATCCGGGCGTGAACCCGCGCATCCTCGACACGCAGCTGCTCCACCTCGCGCTCATCAAGATGTACCCGGACGCGCACGAGCGCGCGAGCATGCAGTTCCAGGGCGTGACGGGAGCGGGCACGCGCCGCGTGACGGCACCGCCGCAGGCGCCGTCGCCGCAGCCCACGGCGCAGCAGATCATCCCGCCGTCGCCTCCGGCGACGGATCCGTCGCAGCAGAAGCCGCCGGTGTAGGACGTGTAAGACCGACAGGACGTAGAGGACCTATACTCCGCGCGCTTTGAGCAAACTCTCCGACCGCGCCTCGCTCCTCGGCTTTTCCGACATCGTCAAGATCCGCAACCGCGTGATGGACATGCGCACGCGGGGACAGCGCGTCTTGCAGCTCGAAGGCGGCGAGCCGTTCATCGGCACGCCGGACTTCGTCAAAGAGGCGATGAAGGCGGCGCTCGATGCGGGGCACACGCGCTACGCGCCGTCGTCCGGCATCCCGCAACTGCTCGACGCGCTGCGGAACAAGCTGGCGCGGAAAAATCAGATCAGCGTCACCGCGAACGACATCATCATCACGAGCGGCGGCGCGCACGGTCTCTTCTGCGCCTTTCAGGCGAGCGTGAGTCCGGGCGACGAAGTGATGTTCTTCGCGCCGTACTGGACGCCTATCCAGGATCAGGTGCGTTACTCCGGCGGCGTGGCCGTGCGCGTGCCGTGGGATGACGTTCGTCGCGGCGACATGCGCGAAGCGCTCGAATCGCGCGTCACGCCGAAGACGCGCGTCCTCTACGTGAACACGCCCGCCAATCCCACCGGCGACGTGCTCACGCGCGAGCAGCTCACCGCCATCGCCGATTTCGCGAAGGCCCACGACCTCACCGTCATCAGCGACGAGGCGTACGAAGACCTGCTCTACGACGGCGAGCATGTGTCGATGGCGTCGCTGCCGGACATGTTCGCGCGCACGATCTCCGTCTTCACGTTCTCGAAGAGCTTCTCCATGACCGGCTGGCGCATCGGCTACGTCGTGGCGCCGGAGACGTTCATGGGCTTCATCCGCAAGCTCGTGCTGAACAGCGTGAACGGCGTCTCGACGCCGACGCAGCACGCCGCGCTGGCCGCGGTCACGCACGATCCGCGCTTCTTCGACGCCATCCGCGACGAATACCGCAAGCGCCGCGATCTCCTCGTCGGAGGCTTCCGCGACGCCGGCTTCGATTGCCTCGTGCCGCCCGGCGCGTTCTACGCGTTCCCCGACGTGCGCGCGCGACTGGGCAACGATTCGTGGCAGGCGATGGAGACGCTGCTCGAGCGCACGTCCATCGCCTCGGTGCCCGGCGCGGTGTTCGGACCCGAGGGGGAAGGACACTTGCGGATGTCGTATTCGACGTCGATTGAGGTGTTGGAAGAAGCGGTGGCCGCGTTAAGCTCGCTGTAGTGCCGATCGAATCGCAGATCGCCCGCCGCTACCTCTGGACCGCGCGCAAGCGCGCTCACACCGCCTTCCTCTCCATCATCAGCATGCTGGGCCTGGCGGTGGGCGTGAGCTCGCTGCTGATCTCCATCGCCGTCCTGTCCGGATTGCAGGGACAGATCAAAGAGCGCCTGATTCAATCCAGTCCGCAGCTGCTCGTCGAGCCGGCGGGACGGAACACGATCGAGAAGGCGGACGCGATCGTGGCCGCGGCCACCAAGCTGGGCATGCGCGACGTGCGTCCATTCGTCAGCGGCATCGCCTGGGGCGCGAACGCGAGCGCGGAGCTGGGACGGCCGATGCGCCTGCGCTCGTACGTTCGCGGACGCGAGCCCGAAGCCGATCGCACGCGCACGGGACAGCCGCGCGTGTGGAAAAGCGACGACGCGCAGATCTTCCTCACCCGCGGCTACGCCGCTTCGCTCTCGCTCGATGCCGGCGACTCCGTCACGGTCGTCGCGCCGCGCACGCGCCTCACGCCGTTCGGACCGATGCCGGTGATGAAGCGCTACCGCATCACGCGCATCGTCATCAACACGGCCGAAGAGAACGCGCCCGATGCCTGGCTCGACCTCGATGAGGCCGCGAGCCTCTTCGGCACCTCGGGACAGCCCACCGCCATCGAGATGTACGGACATGAGGCGCGTGCCGCGGAGATCGCGGCTGCGCTGGGCCCACAGTTTCCGGGAGCGCAGTTCAAGACCTGGCAGGAGATCAACCGCCCGCTCGTGCTCGCGTTGCGCCTGGAGAAGATCGTGATGTTCGCGACCATCTCGCTGATCATTTTCGTGGCCGCGCTGAACCTCGTCTCCTCGCTGTCGATGCTCATCCTGGAGAAGCGCCCGTCCGTCGGCGTGCTGCGCACCATCGGCGCGACGGAGAAGAACATCCTCTCGCTCTTCATGCAGCTGGGCCTCTTCATCGGCCTCACCGGCACGGTCCTCGGCAACGTCATCGGCCTCGGCTTCGCCTGGCTGGCCAACCGCTTTCACCTCGTGCCGCTCCCCTCGGACATGTACTTCATCAGTTACCTTCCCTTCACCCTCGACGTCTCAGACATCGTGGGCGTGAACGTCGTGGCGGTGCTTCTGTCGGTGATCGCGACGTGGTACCCGGCGCGGATCGCCTCGCGCCTCGATCCGATCGCCGCCATCAAGGAGGAATGAGTGCGCCGCCGCGTCCTCGTCGCAACGCTGCTGCTGTTCGCCGCCTGCCGCCGCCTGCCGGTGGAGGACGAAGTGACGATCGCGCCCGCGGAGAACGGCGACGCGATCACGGTCAGCGTCACCTCCGACTTCTGGCTCGATCCGCCGAACGACGAGGTGCGCGCCCGCGTCGACGCCGCGCGCGCCGCGGCGCTGGCGAACACGGATCCGTGGGCCATCCGCTTCGCGCGCCTGGACACGCCGATGGAGGAGCGCCAGACCATCGAGAAAACGCGCGGCACGGTACAGCGAGTCACCCACGCCGCGCGCATCCCCGCGGACGATCTGCAGCAGCTCTTCTCCGACGCGAACATCACCGTCGATTTCGTCCGCGGCGACGGCTGGCGCGAGCTGCGCTTCTATCCCGGCTCGGACGGACGCGCCACGCGCGAGCAGCGCGAGGCCTTCGAGTCGACGCTGCAGGCCTGGAGCCGCTCGGTGGTGCGCTACTTCACGGCGATGGATCACCTCTACAAATACATGGACCATCATCCCCAGCGCGCCGAGGCGCTGTTCGCGGCGCTGATGGAGGAGAAGGACGCGCCGCCCATCGATGAGGAAGAGGAGCGCCCGCTGGTCGATGCGGTGATCCACTCGATGGACGAGATCGCGCAGCGCATGGACACCGAAGAGGGACGCAACGGCATCGTGGAGCTGGCGGACCTCGTGTTCAATCCGTTCCCCGGACGCATGGTCCTCAAGACGCCGCACGACGTCCTCTCTTCAGAAGGCTTCGAGCAGCCGAGCAAGAACGAGCTGACGATCGAGCACGTCGATCTCTTCGCATCGCTGAAGGGACTGGAGGGACGCTGGATCTCGCCCGATCCGCTGGCTGCAACACTGCACGATTCCGAGGTGACGGCGGCGCAGCTCGCGGAGGCGGAGCGCAAGTCGACGACGGTGGTCAGCGCAACGGAAGTGACCCGCGCGATCCGCGAACAACTGGCGCGGCCGAAGGCGTACGTGGTGCGGTGGCGGAGTTAGTCGCTATCGCTCGGGGGACCGACGTGGAGCGCCAGCGACTAAACTTCCCGCACCATCACCACGGCCGCTTCGCCGTCCGGGTAGTAGCGCGGGCGCAGGTACGACGATTCGAAATCGAGGCG
>DATLBM010000547.1:0-2783 GCA_035526885.1 Thermoanaerobaculia bacterium
TCGATGCGCCACGTCGAGGCGCCGAGGACGAAGGTCTCGCCGGGAGAGGTCTCGAAGACCATTTCCTCATCGAGCTCGCCCACGCGCGCGGACGTGTTTTTCTCCGTGCCCGCCAGGAAGACGCCGTACAGACCGCGGTCCGGAATCGTGCCGCCGCTGGTGATGGCCACGCGTTTCGCGCCCTGCCGCGCGGTGAGCGTGTTCGCGACGCGATCCCACGTGATGCGCGGCCGCAGCTCTGCGAATTCGTCGGACGGATAGAGCCCGGAGAGCATGTCCAGCACGCCGTCGAACGACGTGCGCGTCAGCTCCGCGAACGGCGCGGCCGCGCGCACGAGGTCGTACAGATCGTCGACGGAGTACGCGTCCATCGCCACCATCGCCACGATGTGCTGCGCGAGCACGTCCAGCGGATTGCGCGGATAGCGCGTCGGCTCGATCTGCCCGAGGTGCATCGCCTCGGCCACCGCCGCGCAGGCCACGAGATCGCCGCGGAACTTCGGGAAGATGATGCCGCTCGACTCCGCGCCGACCTGATGGCTGGCGCGCCCGATGCGCTGCATCCCCGACGCGATCGAGGGCGGGGCTTCGATCTGAATGACCAGGTCGATGGCGCCCATGTCGATGCCCAGCTCCAGCGACGACGTGGCCACGAGCGCCGGGAGACGTCCCGACTTCAGCGCGTCTTCGATCTCCGTGCGATGCGCGCGGGCAATCGAGCCGTGATGCGCGTGCACGAGCGTTTCGCCCGCAAGCTCGTTCAGCGCGCCGGCCAATCGCTCGGCGAGACGCCGCGAGTTCACGAAGATGAGCGTCGACGTGTGCGACTTGATCAGCTCCAGCAGACGCGGATGAATGGCCGGCCAGATCGACGTTCCCTTCGGGCCGGCGGACGCGGGACCGCTCTGGATCTCCATCGACTCGGCGAGACGGGCCATGTCCTCGACGGGCACTTCCACTTTGAGGGTGATCTTTTTCTTCTCGCCGGTGTCGACGATCGCGACGGGACGCTGCGCTCGAGTCGCCGAGTTGCTGTTTTCTCCGTTCCCGACGGCTCGACGGCTCGACGACTCGGCGACTTCGGCGTAGCCGCCCAGGAAGCGCGCCACTTCCTCGAGAGGCCGCTGCGTCGCGGATAAGCCGATGCGTTGCGGCGGCTTCTCGCATCGCGCGGTCAACCGTTCGATCGAGAGCGCCATGTGCGCGCCGCGCTTGTTCGGCACCAGTGCGTGGATCTCGTCGATGATGATCGTCTCGACGCCCTGCAGCACCTCGCGCGCGTTGGAGGTCATCATCAGGTACAGCGACTCGGGCGTGGTGATGAGGATGTCCGCCGGCTCGCGGGTGAAGCGCGCGCGCTCGGACTGCGGCGTGTCGCCCGTGCGGATGGCGATCTCGGGCAGCACGTAGTCGTCGCCGCGCTGCTGGGCGACGTTGGCGATGCCGACGAGCGGCGCGCGCAGATTGCGCTCGACGTCCACCGCCAGCGCCTTCAGCGGCGAGACGTAGAGCACCCGGCAACGCCGCTCTTTCGGCGGGCGCGCGGTGAACATCAAACGGTCCAGCGCCCACAGGAAAGCGGTGAGCGTTTTCCCACTCCCTGTAGGCGCGAAAATCAGGGTGTGCTCACCCCGCGAAATGGCCGGCCAGCCCAGCTCCTGGGCGCGCGTCGGCGACGCGAAAGACGCCGTAAACCATTCGCGCACGGCGGGATGGAACGGCTGGAGGATTTCATTGCGGCTCATTGTGAGCGTCGTCACGCTGCTGGACATTCCGGCGTAACGACTGCAAGAATAGTAGCCAGTCCCCAAGAGTAGAGAGAGTGAAGGATGGGAGATGCGGCTCAAGGTACTCGGCGCGTATGGCGCGTCCGATGCTGAACATAATCTGACCGGGTACCTGATCGACGACTGGTTCGCGGTGGACGCCGGCACTCTCACCTCGAAACTGTCCTTCGCGCAGCAGGGCCGTGTGCAGGCGGTGTTCATCACCCATCCGCACGCGGATCACATCCGCGACCTTCCGCATCTCATCCAGAACCGGTTCTCGCAACCCACGCAGCCGCTGACGATCTTCGCGGCGAAAGACGTCTTCGAGCTGCTGATGCGCGACGTCTTCAACGGCGTGCACTGGCCCGACTTCGCCTCGATCGTGTCACCGGTCAACGGGAAGCCGGTCGTGCAATACCGCTCGCTCAATCCCGGCAAGCGGATCACGTTCAACGACATCGGCATCACCGCCGTGCCCGTCGATCATCTGATCCCCGCCTCGGGCGTCCTCCTCGAGATCAACGGCCAGTCGATCGTCTTCACGGGCGACACCGGCCCCACGAACGAGATCTGGAAGCGCACGAACAAGATGGAGAACGTCGTGGCCGTGGTGACCGAGGCGTCGTTCCCGAACGACCAGCAGGCGCTGGCGGATGAAACGGCGCACCTCTCGCCGAACACGTTCGGCGAAGAGCTGAAGAAGATCACGGTCGATGCGCCCGTCTACGCCAGCCACCGCAAGATCCCGTTCGAGCGCGACATCGAGTCGCAGATCCGCAACCTGCGCGATCGGCGCGCGCGCGTGTTGCTGGAAAAGAATTACACGCTGTAGCGCGCCCTACTTCACTCCCAGCTCCGCGTAGATCGCCTTCGGATCGAACACCTTCCCGTCCTTCACCACCGTCGTGATCTTGCGGATGTCGGAGATGTTCTTCGTCGGATCGCCGTCCACGATGACGAAGTCCGCGAGCTTGCCCGGCTCGATCGTTCCCAGGTCCTGCTCGCGCTTGAGCA
>DATLBM010000548.1:0-3730 GCA_035526885.1 Thermoanaerobaculia bacterium
AACCCGCATCAGACCGCGGGCTTTTACGTGCCCGCGGGCGAGCGGCCGTTCGAGCAGTTGCAGGGCAAGGAGCTATCGTACAACAACCTCCTCGACCTCGACTCGGCCATCAAGCTCGCCAACGCGTTCACGGAGCCGGCCATCGCGATCATCAAGCACACCAATCCGTGCGGCGTCGCACGCCGCGACTCGCTCAGCGCCGCGCTGCAGGCAGCCATCGACGCCGATCCGGTCTCCGCCTTCGGCGGGATCATCGGCGCGAATCAGACGTTCGACGGCGAATGCGCGCGCATCGTCGGCGACCTGTTTCTCGAAGTGATCGTCGCGCCGTCGTTCGATGACGAAGCCGTGTCGCTCCTCGCCAAAAAGAAGAATCTGCGGCTCGTCACGTACGAGGGACGAGGGATGAGGGATGAGATGCGTTCCGCGTGCGGCGGGATGCTCGTCCAGTCCGCCGATCGCATCGGCGCGCGTGATTCGTGGAAAGTCGTGACGGAGCGTCAGCCCACCGCCGAGGAGTTGGATGGGCTGGAGTTCGCGTGGATCGTGTGCGCGCACGTGAAGTCGAACGCGATCGTGCTGACGACGCAGTCGCAGTCCGTGGGCGTCGGTGCGGGGCAGATGTCGCGCGTCGATGCAGCCAAGGTCGCGATGATGAAGTCTGCGACGAAGGCTCCGTTCGCGGCGTCCGACGCGTTCTTCCCGTTCCGCGACGGATTGGACATCCTCGCCGGCGCCGGCGTCACCGCGGTCATCCAGCCCGGCGGCTCGGTGCGCGATGCGGAGGTAATCGCCGCGGCCAACGAGCACGGGATGACGATGGTCTTCACGGGAGAGCGCCACTTCCGGCACTAGGCCGGCACGGCCGGCCGCGCTGGCCGGCACGGCCGGCCGCGCCGGTCGCTCCGCCTCGCGGCACGTCCGACGAAGGCGGCACCCGACGCGGCTTCGAGCGGCGCAACGCGCCTGACTTCGCGCCGGCACGGCCGGCCGCGGTGGTCGCTCCGCCTCGCGGCACGTGCGACGAAGGCGGCACCCGACGCGGCTTCGAGCGGCGCAACGCGCCTGACTTGGCGAACGATCGCAGACACGCAGGCGCGCCGGCCGCGTTGAACCGCGCTACGATGCGCCCGCGAATGGCCGACGCCGCGAACATCCGCCTGATCATCTCCGACGTCGACGGCGTGTGGACGGACGGGAAGATCATCTACGCCGGCGATCGCACGGAGATCAAGGCGTTCAACGTGCGCGACGGCCTGGCCGCGAAGCTCGCGCAGCGCGCGGGCATCACCGTCGCGCTGCTGACCAGCCGCAGCTCGCCGGCGCTGGAGCGGCGCGCGAAAGAGCTGGGCATCGTCGAGCTGTATCAGGGCGCGGGCAACAAGCTCGAGGCGGCCGAGCGTCTCGCCGAGCGCCTGGGCGTCTCGTTCGACACGATCCTGTACGTTGGAGACGATCTGCCCGACCTCGCGCCGATGTCGCGCGCCGGCATCTCCGCCGCGCCGTCCGACGCGGCGCCGGAAGTGCGCAACGTCGCCACGTGGAAGCTCGAAAGCGCCGGCGGCTCGGGCGCGTTTCGCGAGCTCGTCGAGCGCCTCCTGCGCGAGCGCGGAGAGTGGGAGCACGTGATCCGGGAGTTCGTCATTGGCAAGCCCGAGGCTGCGAGCATTTAGGGAGCGGACGCTGTATCGCGCGCTCGTCGTCGTGAGCGCGATCGGCCGCCGCTTCCCGCTCCCCCTTGGCCGCGCATGCGGCCGCGCACTCGGCTCGCTCGCCTGGCACGTCGCGCGGCGCGAGCGAAACAAGGCGCTGAAGAACATCGCCATCGCTTTTCCTGAGTGGTCCGAGGAGAAGCGCCGCCAAACCATCAGAGCGATGTTCCGCCACCTCGGCATGTCCCTCTTCGAGATCGTGTGGATGCGCAACATGGACGTGGCCACGCGCGACCGCCTGACCGTGATCGAAGGCGCCGAGCCGCTGCTGAAGCTGATCGACGCAGGGCGCGGCGTGGTCGTCTTCACCGCGCACTGCGGGAACTGGGAGTGGATGTCGTACGCGATCGGATTGTTCGGCCGCCCCACTACCGTGCTGCAGCGCGAGCGCGACGCGCCCGAGATGAACCGCTACATCACCGAACATCGCGCGCGCTCAGGCGTGCGCACCGTCGATCGCGGCTCCGCGGCCGCGGGGCGCGAGCTCATTCAGTCGCTGCGCCGCGGCGGCATTCTCGCGTTTCTCATCGATCAGAACCTGCGCACCGACAGCGTGCAGGTGCCGTTCTTCGGACGCCCCGCGCTGACGCCGATCGGTCCGGCCAGGCTGGCGGTGCGTACCGGGGCGATCGTGGTGGACATCCTCATCGAGCGATTGCCCGACGGACGTCATCGCATGAAGATCGGAGAGCCGGTGCAGACGAAACGCGACGACGATCCGGTCGCGCTGACCGAGCGATACACGCGCATCATCGAAGAGCAGATCCGGCGCGTGCCCGAGCAGTGGGTGTGGATGCACGACCGCTGGCGCGAGCGGCCGAAGTGGGATGTGGGGCGGACCGAAGGCCCGCCCCACGCGTGAGATTTCAGGCTGCCGCGCTCGGGTCGTACTGCGAGTTGCCGAAGCCGAGCATCGGCATGAAGATGACGCCGAGGAAGGCCAGGCCGAGGCCGTAGCCGACGCCGTGACCGAACTTCTTCGCCAGCGAGATGCAGAGCATGATGGCGATGACGACGTTCACGAACGGGATGAGGAACAGGACCACCCACCATGCCGGTTTGTTGCAGATCTCGAGAAGGACGATGATGTTGTAGATGGGCACGATGGCCGCCCAGCCCGGCTTGCCGGCCTTGACGAAGACCTTCCACATCGCGGCCACCATCAGCAACACGACCGCGAACCACACCACCATGAAGCCGACGCCGATCCCGGCTGCGGCAGCTCCTCCGACTTGATCAGCGGGGGCATCCTGGAACTGGAACCAGAAACTCATCACGCTCCTCCTCGTTTGAAAGGGAACACGCGCCTGGTCATGAATGGCCGCGCGGAGCGGGCGCTTACGCCGCCGCGGTGCCGGGACTCGTTGGATTGGATCGGCGTAAAGGTACGCCTCTCCCCCGGCGCGGCGCAAGGTGAGAATCGAGCGGAAATCGAGTGAATCCGGGCTCAGCGCGGCGAGTACACCGCCACCTCGTTGTTGTCGTTCCGTACTGCCGTCGCGAATGCCCCTATGCGCGGCGTCACGCCGCCCGAAGCGAGCGGCGTCACGCGCGCACGCTGGTGATCGCTCCCAGGTAGGACGGAAACGCGGTCTGCAGATCGATCTGCGCGAAGGCGGGCTCGATGTTCGCGGCCTCGCAGCCCTCGTCAATCGGACAGGCGCGAGATCGAGAAAGCGCACGCCGTTGCCGGCCACGCGCTGCGGTTCATTCGCGGATTTTCTCACTCCCCAGCGGCCATTCGCCGCGGAGGAAGTGGCGGATGGCGCCGAAGAATGCGACCGGGTCGTCGATCCACAGTCCATGCGCGGCGCCCTCCACTGTCACCAGTCGCCCGTCAGGGAGTGACGCCGCCCAGGCGCGTCCGCCTTTGTAGTCCGCATTGCGATCGCGATTGCCGTGAATCACCAGCACCGGCATGGCGATCTTCTTCATCTCCTCGGCACTCAGCGACGACGCGGTGATGCTCGGCCAGAGATGCTGGAAGGTTCCCATGAAGTTCTGCTCGTTCTCGTAGG
>DATLBM010000549.1:0-8517 GCA_035526885.1 Thermoanaerobaculia bacterium
GCGGCTTCGAAGAATCCGTTCGCGCGGAGATGCAGCGCAGCAAAATCCCGGGTCTCACCATCGGCTTCGTCAAAGACGACTACGTGTGGGTGAAGGCGTTCGGCGTCGCCGATCTCGAGAACGGGACGCCGATGACCGAGGTTGGAGCGTATCGCTTCGCGTCCGTGCAGAAATCGATGACTGCCGCCGCCGTGCTCCAGCTCGTCGAGCAGAAAAAGATCGATCTCAACGCGGAGATCCAGACCTACGTTCCGTACTTTCCGCGCAAGCCGTACCCGATCACCATCCGCCAGCTCCTCGGCCACCTCGGCGGCATCCCGCATTACGTCGACCGCGCCAAAGAGCAGCACTTCAAAGAGCACAAGACCGTGCGCGAGACCATCGCCATCTTCGAGAACTTTCCGCTCGTCGCCGAGCCGGGCACGAAGTGGGTCTACTCGACGTACGGCTACGATCTCCTCGGCGCCGCGATCGAGAACGTGTCGAAGCAAAGCTACGGCGACTACATGCGCGATCACGTCTGGCGGCCCGCGGGCATGACCGCCACGATGATGGATGATGCGCTGTTGATCATTCCGCATCGCGTGCGCGGCTATCAGCTCGTCGATGGTGAGGTGCGCAACTCCGAATTCGTCGACATCAGCAGCCGCTTCGCCGGCGGCGGCACGCGCGGCACCGTTCCCGATCTCCTGCGCTTCATGAAAGCTCTGAACGACGGAAAGCTGATCAGTGAGAAGTCGCTGGCGGTGATGTACATGCCCATGAAGACGCGCAGCGGCGAGCGCACGGGATTTCCGGGGACCGAGGGTTACGCGATGGGGTGGAACGTCACGAAGCAGAAGCTCGGGCTGGTGTACATGAACGACGGCGGCCAGCAGGAAACGCGGACGTTCATCATCAACGTGCCCTCGCGGCATTTCGCCATCGCGTTCGCCATGAATCTCGAGTCCGACAGCTACGGTCCGATCTTCCTCGACCTCTACGAGCGGATCATGGGCGAGCCGTTCGTGATCGCGAAGTGATCCGCACTGCCGGAAAAACGGATACCCCGAACGGAAAACTTCGTTAGGATACCGGCCAGCCGTTCCACGCAGACCGTGAGGAGGTTCACTTGGCCGCAATTCGCGTCTACCGTTCCATTCTCGTTCTCGCCCTCATCACACTATTCGCGCCGCTGGCGATCGCCCAGCAGACCGGTTCCATCAGCGGAAAGGTCACCACTGAAAACGCGCCGTTGCCCGGGGTCACCGTCGAGGCACGATCGAACGTGCTGCCGCAGCCGCGCGTGACGGTCACCGACTCCAACGGTGAATACCGTCTGCCCGCGCTGCAGCCCGGCACGTACACCATCACCTTCAGTCTCAGCGGCATGCAGACCGTGACGCGCCGCGCGGAAGCGATCGTCGGCCAGAACGCCTTCGTCGATGCCGCCCTCGGCGTGGCCGCGGTTTCCGAGGAAATCACCGTTACGGCGGAGGCCACGCTCGTCGATCGCGAATCGACGCAGATCCAGAGCAGCCTCTCGAACGAACAGATCACGGCCCTCCCGCTCACGCAGGACTATCGCGACCTGCAGAAGCTCATCCCCGGCGTCATGTACACGCAGGACACCGTGCGCGGCCCCAGCGCGGGCGCGAGCGGTCAGGACAACGTGTACATGTTCGACGGCGTGAACGTGACCATGCCGCTGTTCGGCGTTCTGAACATCGAGCCGAACACGCGCGACGTCGCGCAGGTCAACGTCGTCCGCGGCGGCGCCACGGCCATCGACTTCAATCGCGCCGCCGGCTTCCTCATCGACTCCGCGTCGAAGTCGGGACAGAACAAGTTCTTCGGTGAGGTCAGCTACCAGCTGATGGATCCGAGCTTCGTCGCCGATCAGGACGGCGCGCAGAACCTGACTTACGATCAGGAGCGCACGTGGATCACCGCCAACGTCGGCGGCCCGATCCTGCCGGACCGCCTGTTCTTCTACGGCTCGTACTACCGCCCCGAGGCGACGCGCGAGAATCAGGCGAACCTCTACGGCGAGTTGCCGAAGTTCACCAGTGAGCGTAACGAATACTTCGGCAAGCTCACCGCGACGCCGCTCTCGTCGCTGCTCCTCAACGCCAGCTACCGCCAGTCGAAGAAGACCGACACGTCGGGCGACGCGTTCGGCTCCATCCGCACCGCGACCACGGGCACGGGCGGCGTCAACGAGCTGAAGATCGGCACGTTCGAGAGCTCGTGGGTCATCAACCCGAACAGCTTCGCCACGTTCAAGTACACCGACTACCGCAACCCTGGAATCCAGACCGCGGACTTCCTCGCCGACGTCGAGCCGGCCTTCACGGTCGGCACGCAGCTCAACATCGGCAGCCTCGGCACGCAGGGACGCTTCTCCATCCCGACGCTGACGTCCGGCAACGCCGCGCAGAACGCGTTCGTGCAGCCGTTCATCAATCAATACGGCTACGTCTGCCCGCCGAATCCGACCTCGCTCAACCTGAGCTGCACCGCGGGACAGCTCGCGGGCGGCGGCACGGTCGGCTACGGCCAGTTCGCGCGCGACGACGACAGCTTCTTCCGCAAAGGCTGGCAGACCGGCTACAACTACTCGTTCGGCGGCAACGTGACGAACGACCTGCACGTCGGCTATCAGCGCTACACCGATTCCGAGGATCGCTTCCAGTCGTCGAACGGCTGGGGATTGATCACCGTACCGGCCGGCGTCGGCACGGCGGGGACCTGTCCGGCCACGGCCTGCGGCACGGCCACGCCGGCGTTCTTCGTCGCGCAGGTCAGCCAGCAGGGCGCGCGCGGCGTGCCCGTCATTCACTCCGAGTTCAAGTCGCAGAACATCGAGCTCAATGATCAGATCCGCTGGAACAACTGGTCATTCAACGCGGGCGTGCTGCTCAGCGAAGACACGCTGTACGGGCAGGGCCTCGCCAAAGCGAACAACGTGGCCGGATTCACGGGCTCGCCGGGCACGAAGTACGAGATGCACAAGTTCAGCTTCGGCGACATGATCCAGCCGCGTCTCGGCGCGACGTGGGCCTACAACGGCTCGGACACGCTGTACGTGAGCTACGGCAAGTACGCGCCGGCCGCGAACTCCGACGCGCGCGCAGCGTCGTGGGACCGCAATCTGGTGGCGCAGCTCAACGTCTACTTCGACGCCAGCGGAAAGCTGATCGGCATCCAGCCGAATGCGTCGTCGTCGGGCAAGTGGTGGGCCGACGACATCAAGCATCCGTTCATCGAGGAGTTCATGATCGGCACGGGCCAGCAGCTCACGCCGGGATGGTCGGCGCGGCTCTACGGCCGCTACCGGCACGGTGAGGACTTCCTCGAGGACACGAACAACACCGCGCGCTCGGACTTCAACGCGCCGGCCGGCATTCCGCGCACCCCGTACGTTCCGAACCTCGGCACCGTGGCCACGGCGGGCACGATTCGCAACGCCATCGGCAGCGGCTCGAGCTACGTGATCGCCAACCTCGACGGCGCCTTCACCAAGTACTACGAAGGAACGATGGAGTCGTCGTGGCAGCACGACAAGTTCTACGTGAACGGCTCGTACACCTGGAGCCACTACTACGGCAACTTCGACCAGGACAGCACCGCGACCTGCCCGACCTGCAACGACGCGTCGGTGTTCATCGGCTCGTCGAACATCGGCGACGGCGCGGGACGCCAGCTCTGGGACATGAAGTACGGCGACCTGCGGGGCGATCGCCGCAACGTGGTCAAGGTGACGACGACGTACGCGCTTCCGTGGCGCGCCACTGCGGGCGCGTTCGCCCTCTATCAGTCCGGACAGCCGTACCAGCTCGAATCCGTCCTTCCGTATCGCCCGCTCACGGGCTCGACCTCGGACGCCAACCGGTACGCCGAGCCGGCGGGGCGGCGCAAGACGCCGTCGCATCACCAGCTCGACCTCAAGTACACGCAGGACGTCTTCGCGTTCAAGGGCACGTCGCTGCAGCTGATCGCGGACGTCTTCAACGTCTTCGACAAGCAGACCGGTTACAACTACGAGAACCGCGTCGGCACGCTGACCATCAAACAGATCGGCGGGACGGGGACGCTTTACACCGGAAAGACGCTCCCGATTCCGGAGACGATCGGCGATGCGGCGCTGCGTACGCAGTTGGGCATCGCGGCCGGCGCCGCCTTCGATCGCAACAACTACGGCGTCGTCGCTCCGACTCCGAACTCGTTCTACGCACCGCGCCGCTTCCAGCTCATGGCGCGCATTCAGTTCTAGGCTCTCCCATAGGACCTATAGGCCGTATGTGACCTATAGGTCCTATTTCCTGAAGAGCTTTTCCCGCACGATCAACTCCCGTGTCACGTTGTCTGCTCGCGCTTTCGCTACGGCGATGCGCGCATCGGCGTCCGGCTCGTGCAACAGCACGCTGACCTGCGCGCGCTTGAACAGCGCCATCGCGTAGCCCGGATGCGACGCGGGCACGCGATCGAGCGCGTCCCGCGCTTCGGCCAGGCGTCCCGCGGCGAGCAGCACGACGCCCAACTCCAGATCGTTGCGGAATGCGTTGCCTTGCATCGCACGCGCGTGCTCAAACGATTCGATGGCCAGCGGGGTGTTGCCGATTTGCATGGCAAGTGTGCCGAGACCCGCGAGCTCCGCGCCGCTAGGCGCGCGCAGCGTGTAGAGCTTCTGTCGCAGCGCGATGGCCTCCGCGAAGTTGCCCTGGCGCTCGCGCACCAGCGCCAGTGCCTCGATCGCGGGCACTTTGTTCGGCGTTTCCGCGACGATGCGCTCGAGCATCGGCACCGCGCGCTGCCAGTCCTTGCCGCGAGCGAGATGCAGCGCGAGGTAGGTGCGCACGTCGATCGAGTCCGGCGCGATTTGTTCCGCGCGTTTGAACGCCGCCAGCGCCGGCGCGTCGTGACCGAGGGAGGAATGGGCGGTGGCGAGGCGCAGCGCGGAGTCGAGGTTGTTGGGATCCTTCGCCAGGATCTGCTCGAGGAGCGGAATCGCCTGCGCGTATCGCTCGGCCACGAACAGCGTGGCCGCCTCGTCGAGGATCGGGTAGAGCGCGGTCATGTCCGCGGGACGCGGCGCGTCGGCGCGCACGACCGGCTTCGCCGTCGATGCGATGTACCCGAGGCTGGCGAGTTTGCGGCGGCCTTCGTCGTCGAGGTTTTCGACGGGCGCGGAGGGAGACGGCAGCGGATAGTCGCGCAAAGCCGCGCGCACGCCGCGTGACAGATCGGCCTGCAGCTCGTGCGCTTCTCCGGGGTCGTTGGCCACGTCGTACGACTCCGTGCGTCCCGCCAGGATCGTCTTGGTATTGCCCTCGACGGCCATCACCTGCGGCTTCCATCCGTAGTCGAGGAACGGCTTCATCGCTTCGCCCATCACGATCTCGTTCGTGCCGGCGCGCAGCGACTGCGTGGCGTCGATGCCGGCGAAATCGAGAATCGTGTGGAACACGCGCCGCGTCGTCACCGGCTCGTCGCTCGCGCCTTTGGTGACGCCGGGTCCGGCGATCACCAGCGGCACGTGCATCGTCGATTGATAGAGGAGGTTTCCGTGCTGTTGCTCGCCGTGATCGCCGAGGCCTTCGCCGTGATCGGCGAGGACGATGATGGCGGCGGGACCGTGCTTCTCGAACGCGGTGATGAGGCGTCCGAGGTGCGAGTCCATGAAGGTCACTTCGCTGCGGTAGTCGGGGACGTAGGGAAAATGCGGATCGTAGTAATGCACCCACAGGAACGTCGGGCCGTTCGCGGAGTCGAGGTAGGCGAGGGCTCGATCGGTCGTTTCCCGGGCGTTGCGCTCGGGCTGTTCGGGCTCGTCGTAGACGTCGAAGCCGCGCGCCAGGCCGAAACGCTTCGCCAATGCGAATGCGGAGACGAACGCCGCGGTGTTGTATCCCGCGACCGTGAGCTTCTCCGCCAGCAGCGCGTGCGATTCGTCGAGCGGCCGCGCGTTCTCGTGCACGCCGTGGCCCGCCGGATAGAGGCCGGTCATCATCGACGTGTGCGAGGGCAGCGTCTGCGGGACGGTGGCGTACGCGTGACGGAACAGGCGTCCGCGCGCGATGAGCGCGTTGAGATTCGGCGTCGCGTCGCCGATCGCGTCGTACCGCGTGGTGTCGAGCGTGACCAGGAGGATGTTCGGGCGCGCGGGCGGCAGCGCGGGCGCTTCGCGTTTGCCGCATGCGACCAGCACCAGGATCACGAGAACCTTCTTCACGCTGCGCAGGGTAGCTGAATGTCACAATGCGCGGCATGCGCCGTGGGCTCGTTTTGATTCTGATCGCGATCGCCGTCGTGGCGATGATGGCCGCCACCGCAGGCCCGCCCGACCCGATGCCGGCGCCACCGCCCGGCGCGTTCGCGTTCGCGGCCATGGGCGACGCGCCGTACTACCCGTGGGAAGAGCTGCGCTTCCGCAACACGCTCGCCGACCTCGATCAGCACGACCTCGCATCGGTGATTCACGTCGGCGACATCTTCTGGCGCCCGTGCACCGATGCGCACTATCGCAAGGCGCTGGCGAGGCTGGATGGATTGCGCGCGCCGGTGGTCTACACGCCGGGCGACAACGAGTGGACGGATTGCTGGGAGGAAGGATCGGGCGGATTCGAGCCGCTGGAGCGTCTGGCCAGCCTGCGCCGCATCTTCTTCGCGCAGCCCGTCGCGCTGCCGCGCTTCGAGCGCCAGCGCGTGTACGTGGAGAACGCGCGCTGGGAACAGCACGGATTCGTCTTCGCCACGCTGCACGTGACGGGAAGCCGCAACGGCCTGGGACGCTCACCGCGCGACGACGCCGCCGCCCGCGAGCGCCTCGACGCGACCATCACGTGGATGCGCGACACCTTCGCCCGCGCTGCGAATGCGCGCGGCGTGATCCTCGCGTTTCACGCGAGCACGTCGCTCGAGCTGCCGAAAGGCCACGAGAGGCGTCAGCCGTATGAGCCGTTCATCGCCGCGCTGGAGGAGGAGTCGAAGCGCTACGGCAGGACGGTGCTGATCATCCACGGCGACGATCACCAGTTCGTCGTCGATCATCCCGTCGCGGGCGTGCCGAACCTCACGCGCCTCGAAGTGCCTGGATCTCCGGATGTGGGGTGGGTGCGCGTCGAGGTGACGCCCCGAGGGGCGTCACCGTTCACGTTTTCGAGGCGCGTGGTGCCGGAGTGGAAGCTGTGGTGAGTTCTACGGCCGCACCTGAATGTTGCCCGATCCATGCCCCAGTTCGTTCAGCGCATACGCGCCGAGGCCGAAGCTCTTGCAGGTCGTGCCCTTCGGCGCGTTTGCGCCGGCGGGAATGCCGGGATCCGACGGATCTTCAAAGTCCGTGGCGGTCCAGGAGAACGATGCGCCGTTGTCGCCGGGGACTTCGGAGTCGGTCGGGAACCAGGTCGCGGCATTCTCGCGGTACACGCCCCACGTGAACGCGTCGCGCGCGGCGTTGACGCCTTCGCCGTTGTCCTCGACGGCCAGGATCGCGCGGGCTCCCACATAGCCCGGCACGTTCGAGGCCGTAACGAGGCCGCTCATCGACGCGCGGTTGCCGTTCTGCTTCAGGCAGTCGATGCTCACGGTGATGTTGGCCGTCGCCGCAGCCGCGCCGGGGCCGCCGCCGTCGTCGACCGACTCGCCGGAGATGTCCTGCGTCGCGGTGAAGGTGATGTTCCCCTTCGCATTCGATCCGTGCACGCGCGCGTCGAACTGAATCGCGCCCGTCGCGCCGGAAAGCGCGAAGGAGAAGTCACCGTTGGAGGATTGCGCCCACGCCATTACCGGCACGAGCAGGGCCAGAACAAACAGGGATCCCCGCAGTTTCGCCATGGAAATGCTCCTCTCTCGATTGAAGCGGTGCGATCAACGTAAAGCGCAAACCGCGGTCCGTCAATCCAAATAGCTGTGTCGAAACGACCCTGTTTCCATCTTCGCGCGCGCCAGACCGCCCGGTGTCATCCTGAAGCCCCGCAGAGGGCGAAGGACCTTCCGACGCGCGACGGGGAAGGTCCTTCGACTCCGCTGCGCTCCGCTCAGGATGACACGCGTCAGACCGTCGCCAGCTCTTCGCCCGGATTCACATACCGGTCCGCCTCGAAGTTGTACTGCCGGTCGTACAACTGGCGATAGCGTCCTCCGCGCGCGAGCAGCTCCGCGTGCGTGCCGCGCTCCACGATCTCTCCCGCCTCCAGCACGAGAATCTGATCCGCGCCGCGAATGGTCGACAGCCGATGCGCGATCACGAAGGTCGTGCGGCCGCGGCGCAGCGCGCGCAATCCGTCCTGGATCTTCGCCTCGCTTTCGCTGTCGAGACTCGACGTCGCCTCGTCGAGAATGAGGATCGACGGGTTGGCGAGGATCGCCCGCGCGATGGCGATGCGCTGACGCTGTCCGCCGGACAGCTTGATCCCGCGCTCGCCGACGATCGTGTCGTACTTTTGCTCGAGCGGATCGACGAATTCGTCGATGTGTGCGAGCCGTGCCACTTCGAGAATCTCGTGCATCGTCGCGTCGGGACGGCCATAGCGGATG